>DAICZI010000036.1 GCA_027311205.1 Beijerinckiaceae bacterium
CCCATAAGGCCACCCATGAGGCGAAAGTGGCGGCGGAAAATGCCGCTGGGCACAAATCCGCCTTTGACGCCAAAGTCATTCCTTCCGTCCCCCATACCGACCCGGAAGTGGCATGGGTGGGTCTCACCGAGACCGAGGCCAAGGCGAAGGGTATTGATTATGGCAAGGGAGCGTTCCCCTGGGCCGCATCCGGCCGCTCCCTGGCGATTGGACGGGATGAAGGCATGACCAAAGTGCTGTTTGACGAGGCCACGCACGGGCTGATCGGCTGCGGCATTGTCGGCCCCGCAGCCGGCGACCTCATCGCCGAAGCGGCGCTGGCCATCGAAATGGGCGCTGATGCGGCCGACATCGGCAACACCATCCATCCGCATCCAACCTTGTCGGAAACCATCGGCCTTGCAGCCGAAATGTTTGAGGGCACAATCACCGATCTGATGCCGCCCAGGAAAAAGTGACCGGGCAAGGAAAAAATGAGCGGGGATAGCGGCCGGACGGCGACCAGTGCGCGGCTTTGGCAACCGCTGTCACGACTGATTTTCATTGATCGAAACATGGCGCGTTGGGCGGCGCAGCGCCGTGCAACAATGCTCGTCTATGAATTTGCGCGCTTTGGTGTCAAGCAGGCTTGGGCCTGTTTGTTCGGCGCTATCATGCTGACTTTATTGATTTTGACCCGTTATTTCTACCCGGCCCACGCCGCCCTGCCGCGCTATGACTTTCTGACCCTTGCTGCTTTGTGCGTACAAGCCTTCATGCTTTGGGCACGGCTCGAAACCTTTGACGAAGCCAAAGTCATTGCGCTGTTCCATGTTACTGGAACCGCGATGGAGGTTTTCAAAACTGCTGGCGGCTCGTGGACCTATCCAGAATTTTCCTATTTGCATATAGGCGGGGTGCCGCTTTTCACCGGCTTCATGTATGCCTCCATTGGCAGTTTCATGGCCCGCTGCTGGCGGCTGTTTGATTTTCGCTTTGAAGCACACCCGCCCATGGGCCAAGTTTATCTCTTGGCCTGCGCTATTTATGCAAATTTCTTCTTCGATCATTTTGGCGTGGATTTGCGACTTTGGCTTCTCCTCGCTGCCGTACTTGTTTTTGGCCGCACCTGGATTGATTATCGGGTATGGCACCACTACCGCCGCATGCCTTTGCTGCTGGCCAATGGCCTGACCGCGCTCTTTATCTGGGTGGCGGAAAATATCGGTACTTATACGAAGACATGGCTCTATCCGGACCAAAGCGTCGTCTGGACTTATGTCAGCCTCGGCAAGTTCACGTCATGGTACCTCTTGCTGGTGATCAGCTATGCAATGGTTGCCTTGGTCAACAAGCCAAAAAATCTGGCGCGCGGCGTGACAGATGCTGTCACGCCATAAGGGTGCCAATCAACCAGCCAGGCTGGCGGTTGGCGGCCAGCGCGGCACCAGCGCCGGGGTTGCAGCGCGGTAGGCACGATAGGCCTCGCCATACTGGCGCAGCAATTTCCGCTCCTAAAATTTGAGGCCAATGACAAAATACAGCGTGGCAAACGATGCCGTCGCCAGCCCAAGCGGCGTGGTCGCGCTGGCAAGCAACAGCAGGATGCTGGCCGCATAGAGCGGATGGCGGACATATTTGTGCAAGCCTGCCACCACCAGATGCTCGCTGATGCCATCGAGGTTTTCGGCCGTCCCGTTGCGCCATTGCCGCATGCCGCTGAACAACCCCAGATCATATTCGCGCAGGGCCATCGCCAGGACGACAAGCCCGACAAGCTGGGCAATATGCAGGACAACGCGGAACCACAAGGGCAGATGGAAGGCCGCTTGCCCGGCAAAAGCCCATGCGGAGATCGCCAGAACTGCCGCCAGGTGCACAACGGCCACAAGATTATAACCCAGTCTTTCAGCTGGGCCCAACCAAGCCTGTATCCGCGCTCGCGCCCCGCGTGTGGCCAGAAGACTGTGGGCCAAGCCGAAGCTGGCCCAGGCAATGGCGCACACTGACGTGGCCGAAAACAGGCTCATAAGGTGCCACCACTCCCCGCGCGCCGCAAGAACCGTTGCCCAGACTGACCGCTCGCCATTAAATCAGTGCGCCGGTGGGCACCGCGCGCGTCATTTGTAGAAGGCGCGGGCCTGTTCTGATAGATGGGGCCACTTTTTCGGCCAATGGCCGAGCCCGGCTTGGGTATTGGCCCGCTGCTTGTGCGCCTTTGTGCGCGCAGCCGTGCGCCGCTGCGGCGGCAAGGGCACATTGGCCGGAATCGGCGTTGCAGGAACATAGGTGGCAATCAACGGCTTGGCAGGCTTGCTGGCCCCGAGCCCGAACCAGCTTGCATAGAAAGGCCGTCCATGGCCAGACTTGTTGCCTGCCACCACCGTCCGGTCGGTTGCAGTTTTGGCGGGGGCAGAAGCCGCCATGGCGATGGCCAATTTGCGCGCTTTCGCGGCCTTTTTCTCCGCAATATAGGCAGCATAAAGCACGCCCGGCGGATCCTTCAGCGCATCAGGTGGGGCCTTGGGGCCGACCACCGGAACGTCAATACCGCCGGTCACCAGAGCATCGGGACGGCTGACGTCATTGTAACGCCCCGCAAACAGCTTGTTCTGGCCGCCGTCATCATAAACATTTCGCACGGGCGTAACACCCTGGCTGACCAGCAAGGCCACGGCCTGTTGATCGCTTTGCTCAATCTGCGCGACCGCCCCTTCAATGGACGGGTCGCCGGCCAGTTTGGGGCACGGTGCTGCAGCTTCCAGGCGGGCGGAACTGTCAACGGGCTTTTTGTCAAAAACGTAATTGCGACCGCATACGCCCACCTTCGGCGGCGCCTGCGTCGCGGCAAAATGATCATAGCCAACCTTGAGTTCCTTCCAGAACGGCATGTTCGGATCAAGGCGGTATTTGGCGAGGTTTTTTGCAGTCATGCGGAAGGGAAAGCTCTCCATCTGGATGGATTTTTGACCACCATTGAAAGCCTCGCGCGCTATGGCGTAGATTTCGCCGATCTGCTTGTTGGTCATGGAGAAACAACCGGCCGACGAGCAAATTCCATGGACCATGATCGAATTGCCGGTGCGGCCCCAGGCGCGATCATAGGCATTGGGATAGCCGACGTTGAACGACAGATAATAGTGCGAATGCGGGTTCAACTGACCTGGCGTGATCGTGTAAAAGCCTTCCGGAACCTGCCGGTCGCCCGCAGCCTTTTTCGGCCCGAGTTGGCCTGACCAGCGGCACATCGGAAAGCTCTTCAACAAGGTGTACCGTCCGTCGGTTTTCTGTTTCCAGATTTCGAAAACCGATTCCTTCTTGTAGGTGCGGATCATGATGGGCGCTGCGGGCGAAGTATCTTTCGCCTTCATCAAGGCCAGCGTCGCGGGCGGGATCGCCATATAGGCACGGCTGTCGCTGACGCTCTGGCTCTGGCAGGCAGCGAGCGCACTCAGCATCACCAAACCAGCCGCCATGTACATCCAGGCAGAACGGATTTTCTCGAAAAACTTCATCACCCACTCCAACACACAAGGCCATTTGCCCGAGCAACACAGCATTGTCCCGTCCAGTTTAGAATGATCAACCTTGACGGAACCTTACTTGCGTGAGCGCTGCTTTCACAACATGGTTTATGAATTGCTGCCTTCGCCGTTTAACGCGTTTTCACCGGGACGTCAAAAAGCTGGATTTTTGGTGTCTGCCAACAGCTTGGCCTGTGGATAAACCCTGCTCCAATCTTTGCCATTGATCCTCGCCCGTCGGCAGGCCGAACCGCAGCAACCGCGGGGAAGGCGCAAAGGGACGCGACAAGATGCCAAGTTCCAGCAAATGCACAAACCAATTTTGCGCCTGATCATGCTCGACCAGGCGAAAAAGGCATGTTCCACCCCGATCCTCCCAGCCCGAACGCTTCAGCAGCAAGGCAAGGCGGGCACTGTCATCCAGCACCCGCCGGGCCATGCCCTTTTGCCATGACTCGTCAGCCAGCGCTGCGGTGCCGATGTGCAGTGCCGGCCCGCTGACAGCCCAGTCGCCAAAGCTGCGCCGCACCGCACCTGCCAATTCAGGCCGACATACTGCAAAGCCAAGTCTGATACCGGCGAGGCCATAAGCTTTGCCAAATGATCGCAGCACAGTGACATTGGCATGGTGCAAGCCCGCCAAACCCGCAAAACTAGCCTCTTTGGGCAGAAAATCCATGAAGGCTTCATCGACGATCACCTGCCCGTTGGCGCGGCTCAAAGTCACGATCTCGGCTCGGCTCAACACGCGTCCATCCGGATTGTTGGGATTGACCACCACCGCAACGTCAAAGCCGTGCAGATCCGTCAGGCTTTGCACGTCGGCCACGTCCGTTCCCGCGTCAGACCATGCCCCAGCGTGCCCACTGTAGGTAGGCCCAAGAATGCCGACGCTCCGCGCGGGCATCAGGGCGGGCAACCGTTGGATGAGCGCCTGCGTTCCTGGCACGGCCACCACGCACGGCGGCACATCAACCCCATAGGCCCGCGCGGCCACCCGTTCCAGGTCCCCGGCTTCACCCGCATCCGGCAATCTTTGGAACAAGCTGGCCGCAAGTTCGGGCACTGGCCAGCCATGCGGATTGATCCCGGTTGAAAGATCAATCAACGGACGCGGCGCGTCGGGAAACATCCGGGCTGCAGTGGAGATCTGGCCGCCATGGCGGGCGAATTTGGCGACCAGCTCCGAAAGTGCTAGGCGCTGGTCATGCCCTTGATCTTGCATTTCGATGTCGCGCTCGCAGCTCTGCTGATTGAAGCCGTGGTATCTTACCCCCCAAGCCTCTACCGCAAAATCGGCCATCCCGTCACTTGGTTTGGCCATATTTTGAGTTTTTTCGACGACAGGTTCAACCAACCTGCCCTTTCGCCCGCCCAGCGCCGCATACGCGGCACCATGACCATCGCGCTGCTGGTCGTCAGCGCCATGGCCATGACCCTGGCCCTGTCGTCGTGGCTTCAGCCCACCTGGTTTGGACGGCCGATCCTCGGTCTTCTGGCATCGAGCCTGCTGGCGCAACGCAGTCTTTACACCCATGTCAAAGACGTCAGCCTGGCCTTGCGCACAGGCGGGCTCGCTGCGGGTCGCCATCAGGTTTCGCGGATTGTCGGCCGCGATGTTGCCGGGCTTGATGAAGCGGGCGTTGCGCGTGCTGCCATCGAGAGTCTCGCCGAAAATTTTTCTGATGGCGTCGTGGCACCGTTGCTGTGGCTGGTTATCTTGGGACTGCCGGGAATCGTTGCCTATAAAATCATCAATACCGCCGACAGCATGATCGGCCATCGCACCGTTCGACACCTTGATTTTGGCTGGACGGCGGCGCGGCTGGATGATGCGGTCAATTATTTTCCAGCCCGGATTGCCGCTCTGGATTACGTGGTTTTGGCGTGGCTGCGCTTCGGCCGCGCGCGGGCGCGTTCTGCGTTGCACATCATCTGGCGCGATGCTCCAAGGCACCGCTCGCCCAATGGCGGCTGGCCGGAAGCCGCGATGGCGGGGGCCTTGCGGTTTCAGTTGAACGGCCCCCGGCTCTACCACGGAAAAATTGCCGACGAGCCAGTGACCGGCGATGGCAATTACGACCTGAAAGCGCCGGATATTGACCGGGCGCTCGACTTCTATATTGACGGCTGCGTAATGCTCGGGGCATGTCTGGCCGGGATGGCTTTCCTGTCTGGTTGAGGCCGCCTGAAACCTGCCGACCCTCGGCAAGCGCCATTTGTCGGCATTTGCTGCGCTTTTGACCCAAAGGAACTTCGAGACGTGCCATCGACACAGGAAAACTCCCGCAGCGACAGCGCCGATCAGGAACTTGCGGCCTTGCGCGAGGAAATCGACCGGATTGATCTGGCGATGCATCACTTGTTGATGCAGCGCGGCACTGTCATCGAAACCCTGATTGGCATCAAAGCACGCCAGGGGCCAGGTTCGGCCTTCCGTCCGGCGCGCGAAGCCGCCATTTTGCGGGCGTTGCTGGCACGCCATCACGGCCTGCTGCCGCTGGATACCGTCGAAAGCATCTGGCGCATCATCATTGCCACCTTCACTTATGTCCAGATGCCGTTCAGCGTGCATTACGATACCGAAATCGGCGCTTCCTTCATGCAGGACAGCGCGCGATTCCACTTTGGATTTTCTGTTCCGGTGCTGCCAACCCACGGTTCGGAAGCGGTCATCGCCGCCGTCGCGGCCTCGACCGGCGATCTCGGCCTGCTCGCCATCGAGCAACCGCCGAGGGCTGGCGTGTGGTGGCGCAACCTCTCGAATCCCTCCGCCCCAAAAATCATCGCCCGCCTGCCGTTTGTTGACCGCCCTGGCCACCCCGTTGCACAGCCGCAATTTGTGGTTGCGAACCCGCTCGCTGCGACCGCCTCGCGGGACGTCGTCGTCTGCGCGCTGGAACTCGATCGCTGGCATCGGCAATTTGACGATGTCATCCCCGCGCTGGGGGGTGAATGTCTGGCACGGGCGGCGGACGCGGTCGGCCTGCACCTGCTGGTTGCTATCCCCGGTCAAGTCGGGCAAAGCGGATTGCGCGATGCCCTCGCTGCCATGAATGTCAGGCACATACGTATTAGCGAGGTGGGAAGCCATGCCGCGCAATTCATCATGAAAACCACAACTTAGCGTCGTCTTGACCGCGGCTTTGAGTCCTGTGGCCGCTTGACAGGTTCCCTTGACACCACCACCCTTCTGACTGTGGAGCATGAGATGCAGCACGATGCGGCCCCGCCGAACCGCCCGCAAGCGCGTTCGGGAATCGACAGGATTGAGGCCTATGTGCCCGGTTCCACCAGTGTAGCGCCGGGCGTTCGCGCCATCAAGCTTTCGTCCAACGAGAGCCCGCTCGGCCCCTCGCCAGCCGTGCTGGCCGCTTTGGCCGACCTTGGCAGCGAACTGGCGCTTTACCCCGATGGCGAGGCCAAAAAGCTGCGTCAGGCCATCGCCCGACGCTACGGGCTTGATGCAGCGCGCATTGTTTGCGGTGCAGGTTCGGATGAATTGCTGACCATGTTGACCCATGCCTACGCCGGACCAGGTGATGAGGGTATCATCACGCAATATGGCTTCCTGGTGTACAAGATTGCCTTGCTCGCGGCGGGCGCGTCCCCCATCATTGCGCCCGAGGTTGATTTGACGGTAAACGTCGATGCCATTCTCGCCCGTGTCACGCCGCGCACAAAAATCGTCTTCATCGCCAATCCAGCCAATCCCACGGGCAGTTTTCTGCCTTTTGCCGAAGTGGCCCGGCTGGCGCACGCCCTGCCGCGCCATGTTCTGCTGGTCCTGGACGCCGCCTATTGCGAATACGTCACCCGCAACGATTATGCCGCCGGGCTCGAACTTGTCGCCAACGCCCATAATGTGGTGATGACGCGGACATTCTCGAAAATTCATGGGCTCGCGGCACTGCGCATCGGTTGGTGCTATGCGCCGGCCGAAGTCTGCGATGTCCTGAACCGCATCCGAGGCCCCTTCAACATGAACAAGGCGGCGATCGAGGCCGGGGCTGCCGCCATCGCGGATGTCGATCATCAGGCTGCGGCACTGGCCCATAACCAGCGCTGGCGGCCTTGGTTGGCCGAAAACTTGACCTCCAGTGGCATCGAAGTTCTGCCGTCCGAAACCAATTTTTTGCTGTTGCGCCTGCCCGGCACTGCGGGCCATGACGCTGCTGCCGCCGATCGTTTCCTTCTGCAGCGCGGCCTGATCCTGCGACGCATGGACGCCTATGGCTTGCCAGATTGCTTGCGCCTGACGGTGGGGGACGAAGTTGCCAACCGCCTTGTCGTCGAGGCTTTTTCGGCCTTCATGGCCGCTCCAGCCGAGCCCGCTCATGCCTGACACCCATCTCCCCGGTCCGACCGTCTTTGGCCGCATCGCCCTCATCGGGCTTGGCTTGATTGGCTCGTCGCTGGCCCGCGCCATCAAAGCGCGCCATCTTGCCGATCTGGTCATTGTGACCGACAAACAAGACGCGGTTCGCCGTCGGGCTGGCGAGATTGGCCTCGGCGATGAGATAGCGCCTGACGCGGCCTCGGCTGTTGCGGGAGCGGATCTGGTCATTCTTTGCGTACCGGTCGGTGCCAACGCCGAAGTCGGAGCTGCTATCGCCTCGTCCCTGAAACCCGGTGTCATCCTGTCTGACGTCGGCTCGGTCAAGGGTGCGGTGATTGCAGCCTTGTCACCCTTGATGCCAGCGGGCACACATCTGATCCCGGCCCATCCTGTCGCGGGAACTGAGTATTCCGGGCCGGATTCCGGCTTTGCCACCTTGTTTGAAAACCGCTGGTGTATTCTGACGCCGCCCGAAGGCTCGGACATTGCGGCCGTCGAGCGCCTGAGCCAGTTCTGGCGGGCGGTCGGCGCCAATGTCGAGATCATGACTGCTGCCCACCATGATCTGGTTTTGGCCATCACCAGCCATGTGCCGCATCTCATTGCATATAATATTGTCGGCACCGCCGCTGACCTTGAAGAGGTCACGGCCTCGGAAGTCATCAAATTCTCGGCCGGCGGCTTTCGCGACTTCACCCGCATCGCTGCCTCCGACCCAACCATGTGGCGCGATGTGTTTCTCAACAACCGCGACGCTGTGCTGGAAATGCTCGGGCGATTCAATGAGGATCTCGCCGCCCTGCAACGCATGATCCGCTGGGGTGATGGCGATGGGCTGTTTGACCTGTTCACCCGCACACGCGCCATCAGGCGCAATATCATTGCCTCCGGCCAGGAGACCAGCGCGCCTGATTTTGGTCGCCGCGCTGCTGAACCCGTAGCCGAAGCCGCTGCCGCGACCAGGCCCGCAGTTCTGCCGAACAAAAAGACCAACTCCTGAAAAGCCTTCCCGCTCATTGGCCTTCCCCCACGCAATACAATTGAACCTGGCGACCACCTAAGCCGAGAAAACTCCGGTCATGTCCGCAATCACTGCCTGCGCTGCCGCCTGATCCTGCGGCAGGAACCGCACTTCCCATCCGTGTGGGGCAACTTGCTCCAAGGCTTCGTCGCCGATCGGCTTGACGACACCGCAAGCATCGACATGCGTCACGCCGCTGCGTCTGCCTTCGGCATCGACCGCCCAAAACAGAATATTTGTGAATTCGGCGATGTCATCGCGTTGGCTGTAGCGCGTGCAATGATAACGCCGCCCCGAAGCGCCAAGCCACGTGCGAAACCGATCCATGACAGGCTCGCCACACGTCTCGGCCCAACCTGGGCGTCCGCCGCATATGTTGCCTCCGCCTTGTACAAATGCAGGCGCCGCTACCGATTCTGCCAGCCCCATGATCCCTCCCCCACGCCCCGACCATGAAACAAGGTAGGAACATAGTGTCGCATTTGTCAAGTTCAAAAAGAGAACAAAATGCAAATTTATGTCAAACAGCCTGCACCAGATGCGCCCGGTCAGGGTGTTCAGCCAGAGCTTCACGGATCAGGCCGTTGCTCGCGGTTTCGATCCTTTTCTGCAATTCCGCCCCGAAAGCCGCAGCATTGAGGCCGGGTTCAATCACCGGCAGGAAGTCGATCACCACGGTTCCAGGATAACGCAGGAACTTGCGCCGCGGCCAGAACATCCCGGTATTGATCGCCACCGGCAGGCAGCGCACGCCGGTTCGTGTGTAAATCAGGTTGGCACCTGGTTTGTAGGCTGGCGGCGCCCCCACGGGACGCCTCGTGCCTTCTGGAAAAATGAACATCTGCCGCCCCTGGCTGAACGCCACTTTAGCCTTGGCAATAACCTGCCGCATGGCACTTCCGCTATTGCTGCGATCAATAGCTATTTGTTGCGCGACGCTGAGATACCACCCAAAAACCGGGATATATTTAAGTTGATTCTTTAGAACAAAGGTGAAATCATCAAAATATATTGGCATAAGAAAAGTTTCCAGGAAAGATTGGTGCTTGGCCGCAATCAGCAACGATCCCTTTGGAATGTTTTCGACATGCCTGAATTCAACTTTTATAT
>DAICZI010000370.1 GCA_027311205.1 Beijerinckiaceae bacterium
TTGTCCGGCTTTGAGGTCGATGGCAGGATACAGGATCAAGGCGACCACCTCAGGAAATTGGCAATCAGGCCGAGGCCAAGCCTCTGGCTCTTTTCGGGATGGAACTGCGTTCCGGCGAGATTGTCGCGGCCCACCATGGCGGTGAGCGGCGAACCGTAATCCGTCGTGGCGATGACGTCAGCAGCATGGCGCGCCACCAGTTGGTAGGAATGCACGAAATAGGCGTGCAGACCGGCCGGGCCGGTGACGAGGCCGTCGAGCAGCTTGTGGGGCCTGGCATCAAGTGTATTCCAGCCCATGTGCGGGATTTTCAGGTGCGGATCAGCCGGCTTGATCGCGACAACATCGCCCTCGATCCAGCCGAGGCCCGGCGTGGTGACATGCTCCAGCCCGCGCGTTGCCATGAGCTGCATCCCGACGCAAATACCCAGAAACGGCCGCCCTCCGTGGATCACCGTTTCGTCAAGCGCCGCAACCATGCCCGGCACGTCGTCAAGGCCGCGTCGGCAATCGGCAAAGGCCCCGACGCCGGGCAGCACGATGCGGTCAGCCTTGCGCACGAAATCCGGATCGGCGCTGACGCGAATGTCGGCAGCTATGCCGGAATCGCGCGCCGCGCGTTCGAAGGCTTTGGCGGCTGAGTGCAGATTGCCCGACCCATAATCGACGATGGCAACTTTCACGGTTGTGGCTCCTGCCGCAGAACCGGCGTTCGCGCCGCAAAATAGCGCTGCTCGGCCTCATCGCGGCTTGAGCCTGCCATGACGGCGGTGAGGGGCCTGTGGCCACGCTCCAGCCGCGCCTCGATCATCGACGCGCCCTCCAACCCGCAGTAGAGCGCGATCATGAAGCTCATGAGCCAGGACAGGTGTGGATCAAGCCCATAGAGCCTGACGCCGAGGCCAAGGGCAACGGTCGCCAGCAGCCACAGTGCGAATTCAATCCACAGCCGTTGTGCCAGCAGCCACAGCGGCGTGAACAAAAACGCCAGCCAGCGGAAACCGTCCCTGACAAAAATGGTATTCATCGCTCGATCCGCCGGGCTCGCGGTTTTGACCGGCTCATGCACAAAAAACACGCCCATGCTGTCACAAACTACCCTTGGTGGAAGGAATGCGCCCAGCCTGACCAGGATCAAGCGCAATCGCTTGTCGCAAGGCCCGTGCCAAACCCTTGAAGCAGCTCTCGGCAATATGGTGGTTGTTGAGACCATACAACGTCTCGACATGCAGGGTCAGCCCGGCATGGCTGGCAAAGGCCTGGAAAAATTCGCGCACCAGTTCGGTGTCGAACTCGCCGATTTTGGGGGCGCTGAAACTGGTTTTGAACACCAGAAACGGGCGACCGGAAAAATCCAGCGCAACGCGGGTCAAGGTCTCGTCCATCGGCAGATAGCAATGGGCATAGCGGGTAATGCCCGCCATATCGCCCAGCGCCTGGCGCACAGCCTGGCCGAGAGCAATGCCGATATCCTCGGTAGTGTGATGCATATCAATATGCAGATCGCCCTTGGCCTTGATCGTCAGATCAATCAACCCATGGCGGGCGACCTGATCAAGCATGTGATCAAGAAAGCCGATGCCGCTGCTGATGCTGGCCACACCGGTTCCATCAAGGTTCACCGCAATGTCGATGGCGGTTTCCTTGGTCTGCCTGGAGATTGTTGCGTGGCGCTTCATGGCCGGAAACTCTGATCAAAAAAGGGGCTCAAAGTTCTCTAGCAAGGCACGCGGGCAATTGCCACCCTTGCCTTGCGCCAAAAACGGCACAAAAAGGGGGTGTTTCGCCCCGTTGCGGAGCGCACCTTTTTAAGTGGCGCCTCAAACAACACCGCACGCATCAGTGCCAGCTTGGCCCCCCCGCCATCCCTTCAGGCATCATTCTTGAAAAAATGCAGCGTGGTGAGCCCAAAACCTCGCGTTTCCAGTCTCTGCAACTGCGGCGGCGCGCTGATCCGGGCTTCGGTTTCTTCTTCCACCACCACCAGCCCGCCGGGCTTCAGCCAGCCGCCCGCCACCAGTCCCGCCAGCGCCGGTTCGGCAAGGCCCTGGCCATAGGGCGGATCCAGCAAGGCGAGATCAAACCTCTGCCCCGGCGGCGCGTCGCCCAGCCTGGTGGCATCGCGCCGGAAAATCCGGCTTTTGCCGCCCTGCCCCAGGGCTTCGATATTCTGCCGCAGCAGCGCGCGGGCTTGCGCGCCCGAATCAACAAACAGTGCAAAAGCCGCGCCGCGCGACAGAGCTTCCAGCCCGAGGGCGCCAGTGCCAGCAAAGACATCGACCACGAAAGCCTCTTCAAAGCTGACATCGTGGGCATGGATCAGAATGTTGAACAGGCTTTCACGCAAGCGATCCGAAGTGGGCCTGATTTCAGAGCCGGATGGCGCATGCACCACACGACCGCGCAACGCCCCGCCAACAATCCGCATGGTTCAGCCACGCCCGCGCGGCGGGCGGCGCGGCGAATTTCCATCGCCCCGCGGCCTTCCATCATCGCGCGGCCTTGAGCTTCTGGGAGGCTTGGCTCCCTGTGGCTC
>DAICZI010000371.1 GCA_027311205.1 Beijerinckiaceae bacterium
GGCAAGGCGCAGGAAGCCTTTGGCCGCAGCGCCGAAATCTTTGACACCACCATTGGCTGGCGCTTCATAAATCAGGCGATGAAAACGCACTATGGCGTTGATTCCATGCCGGAAACTGCCGAGAATGTCGCACAGGAATTCAAGATTTCGCGCGCCGACCAGGACGCTTTTGCCTTGCGCTCGCAACAGCGCGCCGCTGCCGCTTTTGCCAGCGGCTATTTTGCCCGCGAGATTGTCGCGGTCGAGATTGTTGGCAAAAGGGGCGCGGTGACCCGGGTGACGCAAGACGAGCATCCGCGCGCCGACACCAGTCTGGCGATGCTGTCCGCGCTGAAAACACCCTTCCGCAAGGAAGGGGGGAGCGTCACAGCGGGCAATGCCTCAGGCGTCAATGATGGCGCAGCGGCGTTGATCCTCGCCTCTGAGGCGGCTGCCAAAAAGCACGGGCTGACACCGCGCGCCCGCGTTATCGGCTGCGTTTCAACCGGCGTGCCGCCGCGCATCATGGGCATCGGCCCAGCGCCTGCCGTGGTGAAGCTGCTGGCCCGCACAGGCCACAGCCTGAAAGACATCGACCTCATCGAACTCAACGAAGCCTTTGCCGCGCAGGCGCTGGCCGTCACCCGGCAGTTGGGGCTCGCCGATGATGATGCGCGGGTCAATCCGCATGGCGGGGCGATTGCGCTCGGCCATCCGCTTGGAATGTCGGGCGCAAGGCTGGCGATGACCGCCGTAAACGGCCTGCAGGAGAGCGGCGGGCGACTGGCCATCGCCACCATGTGCATCGGCGTCGGCCAGGGAATTGCCGCGCTGATCGAGCGGGTGTGACGACTTTATTTCCAGATTTTGCCGACCTGGATCGCCGCAGGGGTGATGATCACCGCGAACAGCACTGGCAGGAAGAAGATAATCATCGGCACGGTGAGTTTGGGCGGCAGGCCAGCAGCCTTTTTCTCGGCCTCCGCCATGCGGTTGTCGCGAGATTCCTGGCTGACGACGCGCAGTGCCGTGCCGAGCGGCGTGCCGTATTTTTCGGCCTGGATGAGCACGGTGCAGATCGCTTTCACCGAATCAATACCCGTGCGCTTGCCAAGGTTTTCATAACCAACGCGCCGCTCTTGCAGATAGGACAATTCCGCCGTCGTCAGGGTCAGCTCCTCGGCCAGCGGCACGGACTGCACACCTATCTCGGCGGCAACCTTGCGGAACGCCTGTTCGATCGACATGCCTGATTCAACGCAAATCAGCAGCAAATCCAGCGCATCGGGAAAGGCCCGCCGGATCGAAAGCTGGCGCTTGGTGATCAGGTTCTGGATGAAAATCGCCGGCATTTTCATGCCAATGAACAAAGCCACGATCACCATCACGGCCTTGACCATGGGGCCGTATTTTGTGTGGCCCAGGACGAACAACCATATAAAAGCCAGGACACCCATCACGAGCGGCAGCACCGCGCTGAGCAACAGATACATCGGCTCAGCCTGTCGGCTGCGATAGCCGGCCATGGTCATTTTTTCGAGGGCAGCTTCCGAGCCAAATAATTTCTGGAGATTGAAGCGCCCTACCAGATTGCGCAACATTGCCTTGGGTTCAATGCGCAAATTGGTGCGGTTCTTGTCGGCAGCCAGTCGCTCGCGCTCGCGGATGCGGATGCGCTCGCGCTCCAGACCCACAGCCTTCAACCGCTTGCCAAGCCGATCGCCTTCCATCATCGGCAGAATGAGGACCAGAAGTGTCACCGCCATGGAAATCGCCAGGACAAGACTCAGCACAAATTGCGCCGAGAATACCTTTTCAGTGATGGTTTGAAGCATGGCGGTTTAACCTTGGGGTGACCTGCGTCAGAAGTCGAAGTTGATCATTTTTTTCATCACCATGATGCCGAGGAACATCCAGAACAGCGAGCAGGCGATGACAATATTGCCGGTGGTCGTAACAAACAGCAGGGTGATGTAGGCCGGGGTGGTAACATAAATCGCACCCGTGACAACGACCGGCAGGGCGCCGATGATACCGGCGGAAGATTTGGCTTCCGAGGACATGGCCTTGATTTTCTGCTTCATCTTCTTGCGCTCGCGCAGCACGCGCGACAGGTTCATCAGCGCCTCAGCCAGGTTGCCGCCCGCCTTGGCCTGCACGGCAATGACGATGGCGAAGAAATTTGCCTCTGGCAGCGGCACACGCTCGACCATGCGCTGCACCGCCTCCGTCGCGGTCAGGCCCACGGCTTGTGCATCGACAATCTGCTTGAATTCACTGCGAACCGGCTCCGTGCCTTCGGTCGCGATGATTTTCATGCAATCGCCCAGCGGCAGACCGGACTTAATGCCACGCACGATAATATCGACAGCCGGCGCCAAAGCGTCGATAAACGCTTTCATACGACGATTGACCAGGTATTTCAGAATGAATTTTGGAGGCACGAAATATCCGAATGGAATTCCGGCCGCCGCAAATATAAAATTATGCGACATCATAAAAAATATTATTGCAAATACGACTGAAGACACAGCACTCATTAGATAATAA
>DAICZI010000372.1 GCA_027311205.1 Beijerinckiaceae bacterium
GATTTATGCAAGCCCCGCGCTTTGATGACACCAGGCAGGGTTGCGAGAGTCAGGCTACCATTGCGGCTGAGGCCCGCTTCGCGTGCGGGCCGAACGACCCGCCCCCTCAATCATGCCGCCAGACGAAGATGGCGCTCAAAGTGTAGTTCCATACTGACCCCATGATCAGGCCGGCGAGGCCGGCGATCCACCAAGTTTGGTGGTGGGCGTAAAACCAGCCGCCTATGCCGAAATTCACCAGCGAACCAAAGGCGCAGACCACGTAAAAGAACAGCAGGCCGCGGAGCAGCGGGCCGAGGTTGCGCAGTTTCGCGTCGGCATAAGTGAAGGCGTTGTTGACAAAGAAATTGCTGGTCATGGCGATGACAATGGCCGCACCATTGCCGAGGGAAAAGCCTGCTCCGGCCAGAAGCGCAGCCTTGAGCGTTGCCAGATAAATCAGGACGCCGCTGGCCCCGGTGAGGGCAAAAAACACAAAGCGCACCGGGATATAGCCGTTGCTGGCGCGATGGGCCAGAAGCCCGAGAAACTCGAAACCGATCTTGAGATCGAATTTCGACTGCCCGGCGACGCGCTCGCGGAACACATAGCCGACCTCGGCCATCGCGAGGGGCGGCGATACGGCGATGATGTCGACCAGAATTTTGAAGCCCGACGGCGTCAGGGCGGGCGCTGCCTTTTCGACGACGGCGCGTTTCAGCAGAAAGAAACCGCTCATCAAATCCGTCACCTCTGCATGCAGAACCCGGCCGGCAAATTTCGTCGCCATCTGGCTCATGTGATCGCGCCGCGCTGAAAACCCGCCGCCCGACGAACCGCCCTCGACGTGGCGGCTGCCAATCACCAGATCCATCCCCTCGCGGGCCTTGATGAGCATATTTGGCAAAATCGTCTCGTCATGCTGCAAATCGCCGTCCATCACGGCGACGAAGGGCGCGCTGGAGGCCAGCATGCCCTCGATGCAGGCCCCGGCAAGACCGCGCCGGTTGACGCGCCGCAGGCAGCGAATGCGCGCATCCGTCTGCCCGATGTCCTTGGCGAGGTCAGCGGTGTGGTCGGGGCTGTCATCATCGACGACAATCATCTCCCAGTGGATGCCCGCAAGGGCGGCATCAACCCGCCGGATCAATTCCTTCAGATTGGCGCGCTCGTTGAAGGTCGGCACGACAACCGACAATTCAGGGCATGTTCCCGGCTGAAAGGCGGCGGATGCAGCCTCATCAAGTTGTTGATGCGTCCTTGAAATCTCCGCCATGAACCTCGCCTCTTGAACCTTGCGCGGCGGGTCGCTATGGCTTGCCTGAAGTATGGCCTTGATGCGTCGTGCTCGCCGCAGCGCTTATGCCTCATTTCTTTGAAGCCGCCAATGTCTGAACAGTCTTTTCCCCTGTCGTTGCGCCAACCCGAGCGCGCGGTGGGCGTGCTGATTTTGGCTACGTTGCTGATCCGGCTGGCGTTTGCCGCTTCGCTCGGACTGGGGATGGACGAATCCTATGCGGTCGCGACAGCGCGGGTGCCGCAACTGAGCTATTTCGACCATCCGCCGATCTCGTGGTGGATGTCGTTTGCTGGCGCGCATCTGGCGGGTGGCGAGCGTGATTTTACCGTCCGGCTGCCGTTTGTGCTGTTGTTTGCACTGACCACATGGCTGATGTTCGCCCTGACGCGGCGGCTCTATGGTGCCAGCGCCGGGTTCTGGGCGGCGGCGACACTCAATCTCGCCCCCGTGCTAGGCATGACCGATGCGAGTTGGGTTTTGCCCGACGGGCCGCTGCTTGCGGCGCTGCTGGGCGCGGCGATGTGCCTTGCTGGCGCGAGTTTTGCCCCACCAGCGCAGGCGCGATGGTGGTGGCTGGCGGCAGGGGTTTGCGGCGGTCTGGCGATCCTTTCGAAATATCATGGCTTTCTGGTCATGGCAGGGGCCGGGATATTCGTGCTGACGACCAGGCCGCAGCGCCGCTGGCTCGCCACGCCCTGGCCGTGGCTTGCGGCCCTGCTGGCTCTGGTGATGTTTGCGCCGGTGCTGATCTGGAACAGCCAGCACGCCTTCGCGTCCTTCCGGTTTCAGGGTGGACGCGCCGGGGGCGCGCATCTCAATATCAAGGCGTTTTTGATCCTGCTCGGCGGGCAGGCCTTGTGGCTCGGGCCCTGGAACTTCCTGCCACTGGTGCTGATATTTCTGCGCGGACTGCGGCGCGGCCCGCAAAATGACGCCGAATGGCTGCTGATCTGCCTTTCCGCCGGGCCGATCCTGGTGTTTACCGTCGTGGCCTTGTGGTCAGCCCAGCGGGTATTCCCGCACTGGGCGGCTCCCGGTTATCTTTTGCTGTTCCCTATCCTTGGCCGTGAGATCGCACAGCGACTGGCCCAAGGGAGCCTTTTTACCCGGCGCATCCTTGGCCTTGCGGGCGGGTTCTGGGCGCTGATCGTCGTGGCGGCCATCGCTTTGCCCTGGCTGCCGTTCAGCCTGCTGGCCGGAACGCATTATCCGTTCATCGAGGCCCTGGACTGGACAGATCTTGCGT
>DAICZI010000373.1 GCA_027311205.1 Beijerinckiaceae bacterium
GAAATATGCTGATCAAAGCAAGATACATGCGCGTCGAAGCTCCGGACTGGTGTCGGCTGGGGACACTTTCCAGCCCACCCTGGGCCACGAGCTTTGATAATCCGTTACGTTGCGCGCTTTTTTTTTGCGGGGGCATTTATTCTGGCGGGGCATGGGGTGGCCCCGCCGCAGTTCGCCCTCTCAAGCGGCCTGGCGGCCCACCTGATCATAAAAGCGCTTTCCCTGACGCGCCAAGTCGCGCACAAAATCCGGACAGGTAAACCTTGCCCCATATTTTGTTGCAAGCTTGTCGCAAAGCGCGGCAAAAGCGGTCAGGCCCATGTTATCGATGTAGCTGAGCACGCCGCCGGTGAACGGCGCAAAGCCAAAGCCGAGGATCGAGCCAACGTCGGCCTCGCGTGGGTCGGCGATGATGCCCTCGGCAACGGCCCGCGCCGCTTCCAGTGCCTGCACCACCAGAAGGCGCTGCTTCAGCTCGCCAACATCGATGCCGTCAGGGTCAAGCTTGAGCGGTTGCAGATCGGCAAGACCGGGCCATAGCCGCTTTGGCCCGCGCTCGGGATAGTCGTAAAAGCCTTTGGCATTTTTGCGGCCAAGGCGACCGCCTTTGACCACCATGGTTTCCAGCAGCTTCTCCTGCACCGGATCAACAGCGTCCGCGCCCAGATCGGCCTTGGTGGCCTGCAGCACTTTCCACGCCAAATCGAGCGCCACCTCATCATTGAGCGCCAGCGGGCCTACCGGCATCCAGGCCATGCGCCCGACATTCTCGATCATCGCGGCGGGCACACCCTCGCCCAGCATCAGGTGGCCTTCGCGAATATAGGCCCCGACGCAGCGGTTGGCAAAAAAGCCGCGCGCGTCATTGACGACAATCGGCGTCTTTTTGATCATTTTGACAAAATCCAGCCCGATGGCCAGCGCCCTGGGGCCGGATTTGGTTCCCATGATGATTTCGACCAGAGGCATTTTTTCGACCGGCGAGAAGAAATGCAGTCCCAGGAAGTCCGCCGGTCGCGCAAAATTTTCCGCCAGCGACGAAATCGGCAGGGTCGAGGTGTTGGAAGCCAGCACCGCGTCAGCACGCATCGCGGCCTGGGCTTTTTTGATCGCCTCGGCCTTGACCGCCCGATCCTCAAACACTGCCTCAATCACCAGATCGCAATCGGCCAGTGCGACATAATCTGGCGTCGGCGTTATCAGCGCCAGCAGCTTGTCGCGCTCGGGAAGCGTGGAGCGGCCTTTCATCACCTCTTTGGTAAGAATGGCCTCGGCATGGGCCTTGCCTTTGTCAGCCGCCGCCTGATCGCGGTCAATCAGCACCACGCTCAACCCGGCGCGGGCTGCAGAAAGGCCGATGCCCGCACCCATGAATCCGGCACCAATCACCCCAAGCCTGCGCAGCGTGGAGGCGGGCTGATCCTTCGGGCGGCGGAGGCCCTTGTTGATCTCGCCCATCGAACCAAACAACGTGCGGATCATCGCTGCGGCTTCGGGGGTGCGCAGGATATAGGCAAACTGGCGGCTCTCAACCTTCAGTGCAGAATCCATGGGCAGTTGCAAGCCCTCGTAAACACAGGTTAAAACCGCTTTGGCAGCGGGGTAGTTATCAAAGGTTTCGCGCCGGTAAATGGCATTGGCCGGTGGCCAGATCATCATGCCGCCGGGCGAAAACACCTTGCCGGAAGGCGGGCGCCAGTTCTTCTCGTCCCAGGGCGCAATGGCCTTGCCACCGCCGGCAATCCAGGCCCGCGCCTGGCTGACGACATCCGCGACGGGGGCGAGTTCATGCACGAGGTTCATGGCTTTGGCCATGCCGGGGCGGATTTGGTCGCCACGAAACAGCATTTGCAAGGCATCGGGCGTTGGCATCAAGCGGGCGACGCGCTGCGTGCCACCCCCGCCGGGAAACAGGCCCACCTTGATTTCGGGCAGGCCAACCCGCGCTTTGTCGCTGTCGGCCACCACCCGGTAATGGCAGGCGAGCGCCAGCTCAAAGCCGCCGCCAAGACAGAGGCCATTGATGGCGCAGGCAAATGGCTTGCCGCAGGTTTCGATGCGCCGATAAAGCAAGGACAATTGACGCGTGCCCTCAAAAAACGCCGCCATCGCCGCTTCGCGCCCCTCGCTGCGGCTGCGGGCCGCCAGTTGATGGCCCAGTGTTTCAAGCATGGTGAGATCAGCCCCGCCCGAAAAGCTGTCCTTGCCTGAGGTGATGACACAGCCCTTGATGGCGGGATCGCCGATGACGCGCTCAACCGCCGTCGCAAGATCGCTGATAACCTCCGGGTTGAGGACATTCATCGACCGACCGGGGCAGTCCCAAACCAGCAGCGCAATCGCGTCGTCACCGAGTTCGAGGCGGAAATTCTTGAGGTTCATGGGTTGGATCTCCGAAGGAGTTTTCGATCTCGGGACTAACGTCTGTCATGAGCAGTCGGGCGTTCAGGAATCGGTCAGCAATGGCTAAAAACAGCGTGAAGGCCGGGAAGCACTTCCGGGCAACGGTGCTTCAGCATCTCGCC
>DAICZI010000374.1 GCA_027311205.1 Beijerinckiaceae bacterium
GCGGATGACGGCGCCGCGGTCCTGCGCGTCGCGCGCATTCAGCACCACGAGGCGGGAATCCTCCACCCAGCAATCGGAATATTCAAAACCGCGTTGAAACTGCGGTTTCAGAACCGCGCCTTCTGGCACGCTGTCCAGCCGCAGACCGCGCGAGGCCGGGAGGACTTTGCGCCCGCCGAGATGATCATAAAGAAACAGCCACAGCCGCACCATCCACGCCGGGCGCTGCTCGGGCGAATGCGGCAGCAGGAAGCGCAGCGGCCAGATAATGTGCGGCGCGCTCGCCAGCAAGACCTCACGCTCGATCAGGGCCTCGCGCACCAGCCGGAATTCGTAATATTCGAGATAGCGCAGCCCACCGTGCACCAGCTTGGAGGATTTCGAGGAGGTCCCCTGTGCAAAATCACCCATTTCGCACAGCGCCACGTTCAGCCCACGCCCGGCAGCATCCCGTGCAATGCCAGTGCCATTGACCCCGCCGCCAATGATGAGGAGATCGTGGATCATGATTTCGGGCTCGGTGCTGGGGCGGATAAGGCGGGCGTGGCAAGAAATTGTCAGACATTGATAAGGCGATGCCCGCGCCCAATCAAGCCAGTTTCATCCAAGCCTGTTTCCTCAATGTGTTGGATCACTCCACCGTCACTGATTTGGCCAGGTTGCGCGGCTGGTCAGCGTCCTTGCCCATCAGCACGGCGGTATGATAGGCGATCATCTGCACCGGCACGGCATAGACCATCGCGGTGAATTCATCCGCCATGTCGGGCATTTCCAGCGCGTTCAGATCAAGCCCGGTCGCACCGGCCCCAGCCGCATCGGTGATGAGCAGAATGCGCCCGCCCCGTGCCGCGACTTCCTGCATGTTCGAGACAGTTTTTTCAAATACATGATCGCGCGGAGCAATGACAATCACCGGCATGGTTTCGTCAATCAGCGCAATCGGCCCGTGCTTCAATTCGCCCGCTGCATAGCCTTCGGCGTGGATGTAGGAAATTTCCTTGAGCTTCAGCGCGCCCTCCAGCGCCAAAGGATAATTGGTGCCCCGCCCCAGATAGAGCACGTCGCGCGCCCGGCTCAGCATATGCGCCATCCGCTCCACCTGCGGTTCGCGCTTCATCGCTTCGGCCATCAGGCCAGGCACGGCAATGAGTTCGCGCACCAGCGCCCGCTCGCGTGCCGCATCAATCAGGCCGCGCGCCCGGCCAAAAGCTATGGCAAGGCAGGCGAGCACCGCCAATTGGCAGGTGAAAGCCTTGGTCGAGGCGACGCCAATCTCCGGCCCCGCCAGGGTTGGCGCGGCAATGTCGCTTTCACGCGCGATGGTCGAGGTCGGCACATTCACCACCGACATGATATGCTGGCCCTGCGTGCGAGCATAGCGCATCGCCGCCAGCGTATCGGCGGTTTCACCCGATTGCGACACCACCAGCATCAGCCCGCCGGGCGCCATCGGCGCTTCGCGGTAGCGGAACTCCGAGGCGACATCAATATCCACTGAAAGCCCGGCAAAGCGCTCCAGCCAATATTTGCCGGTGAGGCCCGCCAGATAGCCGGTGCCGCAGGCCGAGATGGTCAGGCGCGGCAGGCTGGCGACATCAAAATTCAGATCGAACGGCAGACGGACGCATTCATTGGCCATATCGAGATAATGCGCCAGCGTGCGGCCCACCACTTCGGGCTGCTCGTGAATTTCCTTGGCCATGAAATGCCGGTAATTGCCCTTGTCGATAATATGCGCGCTGGCCAGCGATTTTTGCGCCAGGCGCTGCACCGGGCGGTTGGACGCATCAAAAATGGCGGCGCTCGTGCGCGTCAGCACCACCCAATCGCCATCTTCAAGATAAGTGATGGTGTCGGTGAAAGGTGCCAGCGCCAGCGCATCCGAGCCCAGATACATTTCGCCCTCGCCATGGCCAATCGCCAGCGGCGCACCCCGCCGCGCGCCAATCATGAGATCGGGATGGCCCGCAAAAATCATCGCCAGCGCGAAAGCGCCATGCAGCCTCGGCAGGCTGGCCTCCACGGCAGCTTGCGGCGTCAGCCCGCCGTTTAGGAAATCCGTCACCAGATGGGCGATGGTTTCGCTGTCGGTTTCAGTTGAAAACACATGGCCGCGCTGGCGCAATTCATCACGCAACGCCCGGAAATTCTCGATAATGCCATTATGCACCACCGCGACTTTGGCCGTGGCGTGGGGATGGGCGTTGTTCTCGGTGGGTTTGCCATGCGTTGCCCAGCGGGTATGGCCGATGCCAACGTGGCCCTGCAGCGGATGTTTCTGCAGGCGCTCCGCCAGATTGTGCAATTTGCCTTCGGCACGCACGCGCGCAATGGCCCCCGCCTCGATGGTGGCGACACCCGCTGAATCATAACCGCGATATTCCAGCCGCCGCAGCGCCTCAACAAGCGGCAGCGCAACGGGCTCATTTCCCAGAATTCCGACAATGCCACACATGCAAGACATCCCCTTGGCCAAAACGTGGCCTTATCTGCCCTGCCCGTCCCTGAC
>DAICZI010000375.1:0-257 GCA_027311205.1 Beijerinckiaceae bacterium
GTGCTGGGGCTGGCTGACGGCGATACGCCGGGGACGGTGCAGGAGAGCGTGCTGGCGGGGCGGTTTGGCCCGGCGACATGGGAGGGGCTGGCGGCGCTGCTGGAGCAGGGCATCCCCGCCGATATCAAGCAGGCCGCGCTGATACGGGACGCCCTGAAATATTTTAACGAGGGCCGGATCCGTTTGGCGATCAGGACGTGGTTTCGCGTATTCTTCACCGAAGCCGGGCTTGGCACGCCGCGCAAAAGCGTGGTGAC
>DAICZI010000375.1:267-2506 GCA_027311205.1 Beijerinckiaceae bacterium
TTTGCGCGAGCGGCTGCACGGGCTGGAGCATGTGCGGCTTGCCGCAGCGCTGGGCGTTGTCGCCGAGGCGATGTTTGCCCGCTGCGAGGCGCGCAAACGCAGCCTGGGCCTGCTTGATTTTGGCGATCTGATCGCCCGCGTGCGGGCGTTGCTGCAACGTGCCGATGCTGCCTGGGTGCTCTACAAGCTCGATGCCGGCATTGACCATATTCTGATTGACGAGGCGCAGGACACCTCACCTGAACAATGGGACATTCTGCGCCAGCTTGCCGAAGACCTGACCGCGGGCGAAAGCGCCAACAACCGGGCGCGCAGCCTATTTGCGGTGGCTGATCCCAAGCAGTCGATCTATTCGTTTCAGGGCGCGGCCCCCGAGCGCTTCAGCCAGATGGCGCGCTATTTCGCCCGCCAGTTTGCCGGGTCGGGCCGGGATTTCGTGCAGGTCGGCCTGCATTTGTCGATGCGCTCCTCGCCGCAAATCCTCAAGGCGGTTGAAGCCGTGTTTGCGCGCCATCCCTATGGCGTCGCCACAAGTGACGAGCCGTTTCCGGCGCATCAGGCGGCGCGGCGCGATTTGCCGGGCTATGTCGAAATCACCGGGAGTTTCGCGGTTGTCCCCGTCGACAGCCCGGACGATTGGCTTTTGCCGGAGGGCAAAGCCCATGGCGCTGACCCGGTGGCTCGGCTGGTGCGCCATGTCGCTTCGACCATCAAAGGGCTGATCGCCGCCGACTCGGCTGATCTGGTGCATGACAGCGCCACGGGTGCGCCGCGCAAAGTGCGGGCGGATGATATTCTGGTGCTGGTGCGCCAGCGCAACAAGGTGTTCTCCGGCGTGATCACGGCGCTGAAGGAAGCGGGCGTGCCTGTGGCGGGAGCCGACCGGCTGCGCCTCAACGACCAGATCGCCGTGAAGGATTTGCTGGCTTTGGGGCGCGTGCTGCTGTTGCCGCAGGATGATCTGTCGCTCGCTGCCGTGATGAAATCGCCGTTGCTGGAACTTGACGATGATGACCTGATCGCGCTCGCCCCGGAGCGTGAGGCGAGCCTGTGGGAGGCGCTGGCGGCCAGCGAGGCGCCCAGGCATCGCGTCGCGGCAGCCAGGCTCGATAGCTGGCGCATGAAGGCCCGCCGCTTGACCCCCTTTGGGTTCTACGCCGATGTGCTGATGGCCGAGGGCGGCAGGGCGGCGTTCAACGCGCGGCTTGGCGCGGAGACCATGGATGCCATTGACGAATTCCTGCGTCTGGCGCTTGAGCACGAGACCCGGGACACGCCGTCGCTCAGTGCCTTTCTCTCGGGGATCGAGGCGGTCGAGATCGACATTAAGCGCGACATGGAGGCTTCTGGCGGCATGGTGCGGGTCATGACTGTGCATGGAGCCAAGGGGCTCGAAGCCAAGATCGTGTTTTTGCCGGATACATGCGGCGCCATCAAAGCTGGCAGGAGCGGCCCGGTGATCGATGTCGCCGACGCCGGGGACGAGGGCGACGCTGCCCTTAAGGTTCCGGCCATTCTGGCGGTGAACCGGGGGCCAAAGCACAGCAGGCTGGTTGAGGCCGAAAACCGGCAGGATCAGCGCGTCGCGCAGGAACACGCCCGCCTGCTCTATGTGGCGATGACGCGGGCCGAGGAGCGGATCTATATTGGCGGGCATGATCCCAAACGCGGTGTGGTGCCGGTCGATAGCTGGTATGGGATGATCACCACGGCGCTTTGTGATCTGGCTCATATGCAAGAGCCAACTGATGTGCAAAAGCCAACTAGCGCGCCACCCGTCTGGAGTCTCGGGCAGCCGCTGCGGGCGCGGGACGTGATCGCGCCGGAGTCTGGCGCTGCGGTGCTGACGCCGCCGCCCTGGCTGCACCGAAGTGCGCCCCAAGAGGCAACACCTTTGCCGCCGATCAGCCCGTCGCAGACCCTTGCCGCCGCCGATCAAATGGCGACCGATTCGGCTGCCATGGCCTCGCGCAGCGCGCTGGCGCTGGAGCGGGGCCGGGCGCTGCATGTGCTGTTGCAGCACCTTCCGAAGGTCGCCGCGCCTGAACGTGAGGCCTTGGCGCTGAAACTGCTGGCCAGCGGGCCACCAACATGGCCGCGTCAGGCCTGGATCGCCGAAGCGCTGGGCGTGCTCAATATGGCCGCAATGGGGGCATTGTTCAGCGGCACCGCGCGGGCCGAAGTGGCGATTGCGGGGCGGCTGACGGATCGGCAAGGACGCCGACGCGATATAGCCGGG
>DAICZI010000376.1 GCA_027311205.1 Beijerinckiaceae bacterium
GGTTGTGGCCGACCTTCGCACTGTGGCTTTCTCCCATCTTGCCTCGCTCGATGCCAGGTTTTACTACACCGCCAAAACCGGCGAATTGGTCTCGCGGCTCACCGCTGACACCACCCAGCTCAAGGCCACTTTCGGCGCATCGGCGTCGGTAGCCCTGCGGAATTTTTTCCTGTTTATTGGCGCCGTGGCGCTGATGATTTATTCCAGCCCGCATTTGTCGGCGCTGACCTTGCTGGCCATCGTCCTCATCGTGTTGCCGCTGGTTGTCTCCGGGCGTGGTGTCGCCCGCCGTTCTCGCCGGGCACAGGACCGCCTGGCCGACGCCACCGCCTTTGCGTCCGAGAACCTCGCTGCGGTGAGAACCATGCAGGCCTATGGCGAGGAACAGCGCACGATTGGCCGTTTCAGCAAAGCTGTCGGCGAAGCCTATGATGCCGCGCGGGCCGCGCTACAGGCACGCGCTATCCTCACGGGCATCGCGATTTTCGTGGCGTTCAGCAGCGTCGTCGCGGTCTTGTGGTTTGGAGCCCATGATGTGCTGACCGGCCAGATGACCGGCGGCATGCTGTCGCAATTTCTGCTTTACGCCGTGCTCGGTGCCTCCTCCCTCGGCCAACTCAGCGAAGTCTGGAACGAGCTTTCCGCCGCAGCCGGGGCCGCAGGCCGACTGGCCGAGATTCTGGCCATTAAACCTACCATTCTGGCGCAACGCCCGGTGCAGCACCTCGCCAGGCCGCGCGGCGAGATTGTGTTTGAGGACGTGTCCTTCGCCTATCCCACGCGCCCTCAGGATCAAGCGCTGCCCAATCTCTCCTTCACGGTGAGCCCCGGGGAGAGCGTGGCGCTGGTCGGGCCTTCCGGGGCCGGAAAATCGACCGTACTGCAAATGCTGATGCGGTTTTATGATCCGGCTTCGGGCGTCATCCGGCTCGATGGCATCAACATCGCCCAGCTGGAGCCCGATAACCTGCGCTCCGCCTTCGCGCTGGTGCCACAGGACCCTGTGATTTTCTGCACGTCGATTGCCGACAACATCCGCTATGGTTCACCAGGCGCCAGCATGGACGATGTGCGCAATGCGGCAACACGCGCGGCAGCGGCGGGCTTTATCGAGGCTTTGCCGCAAGGTTACGAGACGCTGGTGGGCGAGCGCGGTATCACGCTCTCGGGTGGACAGCGCCAGAGACTGGCGCTGGCGCGAGCCATTCTGAAGGATGCCAGCGTGCTCCTGCTTGACGAAGCAACATCGGCGCTTGATGCTGAAAACGAGCAACTGGTGCAGCAGGCGCTCGAAGGCGTGATGTCCGAACGCACAACTTTGGTCATCGCCCATCGGCTTGCCACCGTGCTGCACGCCACCCGCATTCTGGTGTTTGATGGCGGGCGGGTCGTCGAGCAGGGCACCCACGAGAGCCTTGTGCGCCAGGATGGGCTTTACGCGCGGTTGGCGCGGCTGCAGTTTGATACCGGTGCCAGCGCTTTGCAGGGTTGATGGCCAATTTGAACCCCACCTTCCAGCCGCTTCGTAACCGGATATTAACCCTGTCCAGCGCTTAAATTACTGCACACCAGCGGGTTAACTCCCGTTAGGCCGCAGTTTTGTCGGATTTTGCCCGCAGAGGTTTTGCGCGGGCAATGACCTCGCGCCCATCAGGGAACATCAAATGGATCCAACACACGTGGCGGCCGCCGCCAGCGCACCGGAAATGACCCTCCTGGGCATGTTCTGGACTGCGGCCTTTGTCGTCAAGCTGGTCATGCTCGGCTCGCTGGCAGCCTCGGTCTGGTGCTGGTCGATCATCATCAATAAATGGATGATGTTTTCCAGCACCCGCAAAGCCATTGATCGGTTTGAAGAAACCTTCTGGTCAGGCGGCTCGTTGGACGAGCTTTATGGCACCTTGTCCGAGCGTCCGACGGTGGGCCTCGCCACGCTGTTTGTCGCCGCCATGCGGGAATGGAAGCGCTCTTTCCAGAACGCCGGAGCGTCATTCATGGGGCTGCAGGCGCGCATCGAAAAGGTGCTCGACGTCACGATCTCGCGCGAAACCGAGCGGCTCGAATCAAACCTGCTGGTTTTGGCTTCGGTGGCCTCGGCGGGGCCGTTTGTCGGCCTCTTTGGCACGGTCTGGGGCATCATGACCTCGTTCCGCTCGATTGCGGCCTCCAAAAACACTTCGCTCGCTGTCGTCGCTCCCGGCATTGCCGAAGCCCTGCTGGCGACGGCCATCGGCCTGTTTGCCGCCATCCCGGCGCTGATCTTCTTCAACATTCTGCAAGGGCGGGTCTCGCAGATGCAGGCACGCATGGAGGCCTTCGCCGACGAATTCTCCGCGATTCTCTCGCGGCAAATCGACATGCACAAGACCACTGACCGCGACCGCGCGGCCTGACCGGAGATTTGATCGATGGGCATGTCAGCAGCAGGCGGGCATAAAGGCGGTCGGCGCGGACGGCGCGGCGTCGCGCGCTACAGCGCCATGGCCGACATCAACATGACAC
>DAICZI010000377.1 GCA_027311205.1 Beijerinckiaceae bacterium
ATCTGGGGACGGCGCTGGCGGCGATTGGCGAGCGGGTGCTGATCATCGATCTTGATCCACAAGGTAATGCCTCGACCGGGCTTGGGCTCGATCGCAAAAGCCGACGCAGTTCGACCTATCAGGTCATGACCGGGCAAAAATCGCTTGCCGAGGTTGTGCATGATACTGCGGTGCCGCGCTTGTGGGTTGCGCCCTCAATGCTTGATCTGCTGGGCGTCGAACTGGAAATTGCTGCCGATGCTGACCGGGCCTACAAGCTGCGCAATGCCCTTCGTGGCCTGCAAGGCGCGATGGCACGTGGCGAACAGGCGGGGTTTACCTATGTGCTGGTGGATTGTCCGCCTTCGTTGAACTTGTTGACCATCAACGCTCTGGCTGCCGCCGATAGCGTACTGGTGCCCTTGCAGTGCGAGTTTTTTGCGCTTGAAGGTCTGTCGCAGTTGCTCTCGACGGTGGATCAAATCAAGAAAGCGCTGAATCCGGCCTTGACGATCCATGGCGTTGTGTTGACGATGTTTGATCCGCGCAACAATCTGGCGACACAAGTTGTGGCCGATGTACGCGGCTTTATGGGCGACAAGGTCTATGAGACGATCATTCCCCGCAATGTGCGGGTGTCGGAGGCGCCGTCGCATGGCAAGCCGGTGTTGCTCTATGATTTGAAATGCGTTGGTGCACAGGCGTATTTGCGACTGGCCTCGGAAGTGATCCGGCGCGAGCAGCTTTTGCGGGTGGCTTGAACTGGTTGCGCTTTGGGGATTGCAAGCGGGCATTTCGGGGGGTGGGGTGGCAGTTGCGGCCAAAGCCTTAAGAAAATCCGGACGGCTTTGCGGGATTCGCCGTTCCGGAAAATGGTGACCCCTATTTGTCAGGAACGCCCCAAGATCATGGGACTCTCATAAGGTTGGAATCAACAATGGCGGAAGAGGCACGGCCACGGCTGGGGCGCGGATTGGCGGCGCTGATTGGCGATCATGCCAATGAAGATAGCGCATTTGCGCAAGCGCGCGGGCAAAGGCGGGTGCCCATTGAATTTCTGCGCCCTAATCCCCGCAATCCGCGGCGGGCTTTTGCCGAGGCTGAATTAAGCGATCTTGCCAATTCCATCCGTTCCAAGGGCATTATCCAGCCAATCTTGGTACGGCATGTGCCGAACCTGGCGGATGTGTTTGAGATCATCGCCGGTGAACGACGCTGGCGCGCCGCGCAAATCGCCTCGGTGCATGATGTGCCAGTCGTGGTGCTGGACGTCGGCGACAAGGAGGCGCTCGAAATTGCCATTATTGAGAATGTGCAGCGCGCCGACCTTAATGCTCTGGAGGAAGCTGAGGGCTACCAGCAGCTCGGGGCGGAATTTAGTTATACCCAGCAGGAATTGGCGGATGTCATCGGCAAAAGCCGCAGCCACATCACCAACATGATGCGCCTTCTGAAGCTACCTGAAAAAACAAAGGCCTATGTGGCTGGTGGGCAGATTTCCGCGGGCCATGCCCGTGCCTTGCTGGCCGTTGCCGATTCCGATTCGGTAGCGAAACGAATTATCGATGAGGGCTTAACCGTCCGCGACGTCGAGCATATTGCCCAACGTGAGGCGGATACGGCGGTTGCAACCGGTGCCAAAAAGCCGCGTGCCGCCAAGGATGCTGACACGCGGGCCCTGGAACAGACGCTCAGCGAAGCTCTGGGCCTGGTGGTGACGATCAGTCACCGCGGCGGGGCCGGAGATGTCCGCATTCGTTATCGCAACCTTGAGCAGCTTGATACGCTGTGCCATCGCCTCCGAGGTTGATTCAGGCCAGGTTGATTCAAACCACCCCTTGCAAAAACTTCAGGGCGTCCCCAGATCCTCGTCTGCACGGGCCACTCATGGACGTGCAGTATGACGCGCCCGGAAGTTCCGGGGCGTTCCATGTCGCTTCTTGGAGGATATGAAAATGCGCCAGTTTGATTTGTCACCCCTCTATCGTTCCACCATCGGCTTTGACCGGTTGTTCACCCTTCTTGACCAGCCTGCGGGTGTCGAGGCGGGCGTGCCGGGCTATCCGCCTTATAATATCGAGCGCACCGATGAGAATGCCTATCGCATTTCCATTGCTGTGGCCGGTTTTGGCGAAGCTGACTTGACCATCGAAACCAGCGAGAACACCCTTATGGTGCGCGGTGCCAAGCAGGCGAAGCCGGAAAATGAGGCGGGGCCTGTGCAGGTGCTCCATCAGGGGATTGCTGCACGTGCCTTTGAGCGCCGGTTTGAACTGGCCGATCACGTACGAGTCAGTGGGGCGAGCTTGGTCAATGGCCTGCTGAATATTGATCTGGTACGCGAAGTGCCGGAAGCGGCCAAGCCGCGCCGAATCGCTATCGGACCGTCCGCTCCGTCGGTGGTTGTCCAAAAAGCCGCCTGACGTGAAGCTCCTCGGGTAACTCACCCAAGCGCCCGCCGCACTTTCAAAGAGTGCGGCGGGCGTTTTTTATGGCATTGACGTTGGATGTGCCCTTCAAC
>DAICZI010000378.1 GCA_027311205.1 Beijerinckiaceae bacterium
CGTCAACTTCGCTGCCTGCAACCTTGGCCTGCGCCAAAGCGGCGACAATGGCGGCGGCACCCAGTTCATGGGCCGCAACGGAACCAAACGCGCCATTAAACGAACCCACTGCGGTTCGCGAGGCACCGACGATGACGATTTCCTTAGACGACATTGCACTACTCCAAAGACGAAAAACTGAATTTTGTCAGCATGCGCCATCCGATTTGATGGCGCAACCACTACCTTAGGGAGAGAATTCAGCCAATTGTGGCCAATTCCGCCGCCCTATCATTACGCTTTGGCGGCTTGCTTGCCGATAACACCGGCTTCGGCCAGGTGGCTGGCCAATTCGCCCGACTGGAACATCTCGCGCACAATGTCGCAGCCGCCGACAAACTCACCCTTTACATAGACCTGCGGAATCGTCGGCCAGTTGGAGAAATCCTTGATGCCCTGGCGGATTTCAGCATTCTCAAGCACGTTGATGCCCTTGAACGGCACGCCGAGATAATCGAGAATCTGCACCACCTGCCCCGAGAACCCGCACTGCGGGAATTGCGGCGTGCCCTTCATGAACACTACAACATCTTGCGAGGCGATTTCATTCTTGATCATGTCATTGGTATTGGTCATGTCCTGTTCCTTTGGTTCGAAATGGCAATTTTTGGTCGCTGTCGCAACCTCTTGGCCCATATATAGCGATATTGCGGCACCAATGCCAGCCAGCTTCGCCCCGTTTTCAGGCGCGGCGCGTGCCCAGCTTTTGCAGACGCTGCAATTTGGCTTGCGGGCTCGCATAGGCCTCCTGCAAATCAACGTTCCAGTATCGCAGGTCTTCAAGCAAAATCGGTTGGCCGGTCACGGCACAACGAACATAGGTTCCCGGTTTGCGGATGCGATATTCGCCATCCAGATAGGCTACATCCGCTTCGGTTTGCGGAATGGGCATGCGCTCATATCGGTTCATCATGTATTTAACCCCGTCCGGGCAGCCTGACCTTGGTGGACGCGCCCGATATGCGGTTGACCTTGCCAGAAAAGTCGATCCACTGGCAAGCGTCTCTATTCTATAGACCAAAAGATAGGAAGAGCGGGAACCTTTCGCGATGGGATAATCTGCGACAAATTATCCAGCCCTTGCAGTTTTCGTCTCAACCATCCATATTCTGCTGAAGCACCGGTGTCCGGTGTGATAATTTTGGAGATCTTTGATGTCTGACCATGACCGTAACGCAACTTCCCGATTAGGAACTGCTGCGACCAGGGCAAGTTCAGCGACACTCGATCAAGGCCTGCGCAGCTATATGTTGGGCGTGTATAACTACATGACAAGCGGCCTCGCGATCACGGGCCTTGTCGCTTATGCCGCCAACATGCTGGGCACCACGAACGTGAATGGCCATCTGGCCCTTACCGATTTTGGGCGCACCATTTATCTGGGGCCGCTGCACTGGGTCATCATTCTGGCGCAGCTCGGCTTTGTGATGTTTCTTTCCGTCGGCCTCAACCGAATGTCGGCGTCCACCGCACGGATGGCTTTCTACGCATTCGCGGCGGCCATGGGCCTTTCCACATCCATCCTGCTGCTGGTTTACACCAGCACGTCCGTGGCCAACGCCTTTTTCGTGACGGCGGCGACCTTTGGTGCCCTGAGCTTTTACGGCTACACCACGACGCGCAGCCTGTCTGCCATGGGTTCGTTCCTGTTCATGGCGCTGATCGGCCTGGTCATTGCCTCGGTTGTGAATTTGTTCGTGCATAGCGGCCCCTTCCAATATGCACTTTCCGTGATTTCCGTGCTGATCTTCTCCGGCCTCACCGCTTGGGATACACAGTCCATCAAGGAAATGTATCTGGAGAGCGACAGCACCGAAATGGCAGCCAAGAAATCAATCAATGGCGCCTTGATGCTTTATCTCGACTTCATCAACATCTTCCAGTCCTTGTTGATGATCTTCGGCGATCGCCGCTAAAACCCAAATAGCCAAAAGCAAAAGCCCCCTTGGAAAAGGGGGCTTTTTTTATGTCTCGCGGCCTTACCAGGCCACCAGTTTCGGCTTTTTCTCCAGCACCGCCAGCACCCGCTTCAATTCCTGCCCGCGCCGCAGCACCAGGCCATGCGCGCTCACCACGCTGAATGCGCCTTGCTTGCGCGCCAGCGCCGGCTCTTTCTCAATTCGGTAAATCGGGTTTTCGGCGGCGCGGCGATACACGGCAAACACCGCGCGCTCCAGGTTGAAGTCCATGGCGTAATCGCGCCACTCGCCTTCGGCCACCTTGCGGCCATAGAGATTGAGAATTTCACGAAGCTCGGAAAGGTCGAAGCTGACGCGCGCTCCCGATGATGCGCGCTGCGTCTTTGCCATATGCGGGGCCATGGGTGTTACCGCACCAGCGCCCTCACCCTTCCCGCCATTGAAAGACGGATCTGAATCCGCCTCCTCGCTATTTTGGCTCATGCTCCGCCTCCAAGCTTATGATGCCAATAACAGCATCCACCTGCAAGCCCCAAGC
>DAICZI010000379.1 GCA_027311205.1 Beijerinckiaceae bacterium
GCGGGATGGGTATCGTTGAGTTGAATGGCAACCTGATCGGCCAGGGTGCGGATATTCTCGCCATATTTGACATGGCGACGGACCAAATCCTGCAATGAAGCGGCGACAAAGAAATATTCCTGCCGCAACCGCAGTTCCTGCCCTTCGGGGGTAGATTCACTGGGATAGAGCACTTTGGAAATTGCCTCAGCGCGGGCCTGGTTGGTTTGCGCGCCAACATAATCGCCCGAGTTGAACACATCGAGGCGCAACGGGTCTGCCGCACGGGCCGACCAAAGCCGCAGCGTGTTCACGTGCTGCCCACGCCAGCCAACAATTGGCGTATCAAAGGCCACCGCCCGCACAGCTTCACCCGGACGCCACTGGTAACGCGGCTTCTCGGAGCCGGCATCCATCAATTCGACCATGCCACCAAAGCCGATCGAATAGCTCATTTCGGCGCGCTCAAACTCCCAGGGGTTGCGGGAATTCAGCCAGTCCTCAGGGTATTCTCGCTGCCAGCCATCCTTGAGGGTCTGGCGAAACAGGCCATGGTTGTAGCGAATGCCATAGCCATAGGCAGGCACTTCAAGGGTGGCGGCGCTCTCCATGAAACAGGCTGCAAGACGCCCAAGGCCGCCATTGCCAAGAGCTGCATCCGGTTCGACATTGCGCAGCGCATCAAAATCGACGTTGAGTTCGGACAAGGCCTCACGCACGACCCCGGTCATGCCAAGGTTGGTGATGTTGTCGAACAGAAAGCGGCCGACCAAAAATTCCAGCGACAAATAATAGACGCGTTTGCGCTTTTGCTCATAGACGCGGTCAATGGAGGCGATCCAGCGTTTGGTCATCTGATCGCGGACAAACAGGGCCGTTGCCAGGAACCAATCGCGCTCTGTGGCGGCGATCTGGTTTTTGCCAACGGAATAGGTGAGCTTGTCGTGGATGGCCTCGCGAATTGCGGCCACATCCGTCAAATCTTCCGTGCGTCTTAGGGTTTCGATGGGCATAGGCGAAGCCTGCAAATTGGATTTCGTCATGCTGGCACTATTCCTTATATCGAATCAAGGCGTATCTCGTTCATGATGGCGGGCACTGCTGCTGGAAGTCAACCAAGCGCAAACCTTTGTATCATCCACAAAAATAATCGCGAGCGGATCGAAGGCCCATCGTTTGCACGCCATTGCGCCCAACGCGACAAATTGAGCTAAAATCAGGGCGTTAAATTCATTTTTTGAGGTCTAAGGTGCCCAAAAGTCGCGAAATCCCACGCATGTTTTCGCACTTTCACGACGGTAATGGATGGGTGCATCACGGGCAAAAATCGATCAAAAATTGGCTGGCGGGCCCCGAATGGGCAAAAACCAACTTCACTTCATTTTAATTAAGCCGTAAGTAGTAACCATTATCGACGCACGGCTTTTGCATGTGGTGTGTACGGCGGCCTTATTGTCATCATATTCCTGTTTGTTTATGGTGCATATCCGGCCCGCAGGCTTAACGCCAGCACGGGTGCGTGTGTGCGGCTTGTGAGTAAAGCTCCGGCGCAAATTGAGTTTCTCAGGATTTTGAATATGGAATTGGGTCTTTCCAGCGACATGCGTGCGAGTGTGTCTGACTTTTTGTCAGACCTGGGCGAGCACGTGCGTGAAATCCGCACAAGGAAGGCGCTGTCCCGCAAGGCTTTGGCCCAGTTGTCCGGGCTTTCCGAGCGCTATATTGCGCAGTTGGAAGCGGGCAAAGGCAATATGTCGGTGATTTTGCTGCGGCGGATTTGCGCGGCGATGGAAACCGAGATCGAAGAATTGTTCATCCCCAAGCGGCTGCGCGAGTGGCGCGATTTTCGTCGTTTGCTGCAAAGCGCGGAGTCACAGGGTGTCGAAGCGGCCCACCGCATTCTGATGCGTTATCAAAAGAATGCCGCGCCCAAATCGACCATTCGCCGGGTGGCACTGGTGGGCATGCGGGGCGCCGGCAAATCAACGCTGGCGCAAATGGCGGCTGAGCGCCTGAATTGGCCGTTTGTGGAGTTGAACCACGAAATCGAACGCGATCATTCTTTGCAGATTGCGGAAATTTTTCCGCTATATGGGCAGGACGGCTACCGACGGTTGGAGCAGGCCTCGGTGCGCGCATTGATCAACCGCGAAGGCCCGATGATGCTGGCAACCAATGGTGGCCTGGTATCCGAGCCTGAAACCATGCAATTGCTGCTCGAAAATTTCTACACGGTCTGGATCAAAGCCAGTCCGCAAGAGCAGTTGGAGCGCGTGCGCAGCCAGGGCAAGATGCGCAGCAAGGCCGGCGACAGCGTGGCGCTGGATGAGTTGCGCGCCATTTTGAAATCCCGGGAGGCCGATTATGCCCGGGCCAATGGCGTGGTTGACACCTCTGGCCGCAGCCTTGAGCAATCGCTTGATGACCTGCTCATCGAAATTGGCCAAAAAGGCCCAAGCGCCCCCACCCGCGTGCTGGCACCGGCCAGTTAATTCACCGCGGGCCGTGTG
>DAICZI010000037.1 GCA_027311205.1 Beijerinckiaceae bacterium
TTTCCGGGCGCATCTCGTCGCCAAAATGCATGACTGCGGCAAGCTGGCCGTCAATCCCGACATAAATCCGCAAGGCGGAAGCGGGTATGTCACTGTCCGGCACCAACGCTTCGGCACCCGGAATCATCTGGGCTGCGCCGACGGCGAGCCTGCGGCCCTCGACTGTGCCCTCGATGCCGCTGCCGGGGATTTCCGTGACAGCGGCGGGGATGGCAAGGCGCAGGCCCTTGGCGACGCCCGCGCCGACAATGGCTGTGGCGATAACGTTGGGGGAAGCCTGTTCCAGCGATGCCGCCAGCCGCAGCGCCTCATCGGCGGTGAAAGGTGCCACCGGCAGGATTGACAAAAGCCGGGCACCGCCGACCGTCAGGGTGCCGGTCTTGTCAAACAGCACGGTCTTGGTGCGCGCCAGCGCCTCCAGCGGCCCGCCACCCTTGATGACAATGCCGCGCCGTGCCGCTTGCGCCACTCCGGCGATGAAGGCGACAGGGGCGGCCAGGATCAGCGGGCAGGGCGTGGCGGCGACAAAGACCGCAATCGCCCGGACGCTGTCGCCCGAAGCATACCAGGCAAGGCAGGCTATCAGGGTCGTGGCCGGCAGCAGCAACAGCGCAAAGCGATCCGCCAACCGCGTGAACGGCGCTTTGGCGGTCTGCGCCGCCGTGACCATGCGGACAATGCCCGCATAGGTGCTTTTGCCCGCCCGTGAGGTAGACCGCATCTGAAAGGCCTGCCCGGCATTGAGGGCACCCGAACGCAGCGGTGCGCCCATGCCAAAGCGCACCGGCAGCGGCTCGCCCGTCAAGGCAGCCTCGTCAATCAGCGCGAAATCGCTGGCCAGCAACCCGTCAACCGGGATGATTTCACCGGCCCGCACCAGAACGACATCGCCAACCTCGGCCTCATCAATCGGAATATCGGCGATCTGCTCGCCGGTGATGCGATGGGCTGTCCTGGGGGCGCGGTCCACAAGCGAGGTCAGGTCGCGCTGGGCGCGTGTGATGGCAAAATCCTCAAGCAGATTGCCGCCCGTGTACATCAGCGCGACGACGGCCCCGGCCAGTTCCTGCCCAACAAGCAGCGTGCCCGCCATCGAGACCAGCGCCACGGCATCCACCCCCAGGCGCCCCTTGAGGAAATCGCTGGCGATAAAAACCGCCAGCGCGGCAATCACCGGCAGGGTGCCGGCAGTCCAGGCGCGGCTGGCGTCAACCGAATCGCCAAGGGCCCAAAAGGCCAGGCCCGCCGCCAAACCGGCAACCGCCAGCGTGAAAAGGGCAAAACGCAGATGGCGTTCCGAGAATAAATTCATTGCGCGCCCCGATCTTGCCTGCGGGGCCGCAAGGCACGCACGGCGAGTTGCGCGGCCTTGCTCCCTGGGGTCAGGTTTTGGGCCGCTGGAATGACCGAACCCGCCTCATGTCCCGATGGCGACCCCGTCAATGCTTACCACGTTCTTTTCCGCGCGGTAGGCTTTGAGTCCGTCTTCGCCTTTCTTTTCGGCCCATTCATCCAGCGTCTTGCGCTCGTCTGCAAAGTCGAACTGCGGCACGCCGTAGCCACAGGAAGTCTGGATGCGCTCGCAGGTGAGCCAGATGATATGGCGCGCGCCGGGCGGCTCATGGCCCGCAAAATGCTGGGCCAGCAGCGCGGCATATTCGGCGCTGCCGCGCGCTATCAGCCGCCCTTGGCCATAAAGCCGCAGGATCAGCGGCGGGCCGTCAAAGGCGCAGAACATCAGCGTCATGCGGCCATCACGCGCCAGATGCCCGGCGGTTTCATTGCCGCTGCCGGTCTTGTCGAGATAGAACACGTGGGTTTCGTCGATCACCCGCAAACAATCGGTGCCGCGCGGCGAGATGTTGACGCGCCCCTGCGCCGCCGCGCTGGCGGCAAAGAAGATATGCTGTCGGGAAATGAATTTGATGATCTGCGGCTCGATACCGGCAAAAACCTTTGCCATGGCTCATTGCCCCCGCAGCATGGTGATGATGCCGGAAAAATCCTCGCCCGCATGGCCGTTGGCAGCAAAAAGCTGGAAAAGCTGCAGCGCCACCGCGCCCATCGGCGTGGTCGCGCCGCTGGCCTGCGCGGCCTGCTGGGCAAGCTTCAAATCCTTCAGCATCAAAGCGGCGGCAAAGCCGGGCTTGTAATCATTGTTGGCCGGGCTGGTCGGCACCAGATCCGGCACCGGGCAATAAGAGGTCAGCGACCAGCTTTGCCCCGAAGAGGTTGAGGCGGCATCAAACAGCGCCCGGTGCGACAGGCCGAGTGTTTCCGCCAGAACGAAAGCTTCGGCGGTGGCGATCATGGTCGCGCCCAAAATCATGTTGTTGCAGATTTTCGCCGCCTGGCCGGATCCCGCCAGGCCGCAATTGACGATTTTGCGCCCCATGTTTTCCAGCACCGGCATCGACCGTGTCACCGCCTCAGGCGCGCCGCCGCACATGAAAGTGAGGGGCGCCGCTTTGGCACCGCCGGTGCCGCCCGAAACCGGCGCATCGACACTGGCGAGCCCGGCCTTGGCCGCCAGATCATGCGCGGCCCGCGCGCTCTCGACATCAATGGTCGAGCAATCAATCATCAGCGTGTGCGGGGCCACATGCGGGACAATATCCTGCCAGCAGGAGAGCACATGCGCGCCGGCGGGCAGCATCGTGATGATGACATCGCGCCCCTTCGCCGCCTCGCGGGCTGAGTCGGCAACGTGCGTGCCCGCCTTGCGGGCCTCGTCGCAAAGGAACGGCACCAGATCAAAACCGGCAACCTCATGGCCTGCCTTCACCAGATTGGCGGCCATTGGCCCGCCCATATTGCCAAGCCCGATAAATCCCACCCGTGCCATGCTGCGCACTCCTTGAATTCACGTGCGAACCAGGTTGCCAGTGCCCAGGTCCGCACGCATGATGGTGGCATTATGACACGAGCCGGGCGGCTGGAACATGCTTAGATAGGCTTGATTGGCGACAATTTTGGTGTCCGGAGCCATGCCGACATCGGCGCGCGCGGCCGGGTTCAATGACGGCTTCATGGTTGCGCGTGCCGCTGAAGCCGAGGTGCACCGCTCTTGAACGGGGAGGGTGAAAAATCACATAAACAAATCCTTATATCTTTATTGCCTTGGCGCGGCTTGCCTGCTAAAGGCTGGCTCGAAGTTCATCTTTTTTCAGGACGCCAGCGCCATGACCAACGCCCACCCCGATTACGCCATTGCCGACATCAAGCTCGCCGATTGGGGCCGCAAGGAAATCGCCATCGCCGAAACCGAAATGCCTGGCCTGATGAAAACCCGCGCCGAATATGGTGCAAGCCAGCCCCTGAAAGGCGCGCGCATTTGCGGTTCGTTGCACATGACCATTCAAACGGCGGTGCTGATCGAGACGCTGAAGGCGCTTGGTGCCGATGTGCGCTGGGCTTCCTGCAACATCTATTCGACGCAAGACCACGCCGCGGCCGCCATTGCTGCAACCGGCACGCCGGTTTTCGCCATCAAGGGCGAGAGCCTGAAGGATTACTGGGAATATACCCACAAGATTTTCGAGTGGGCCGATGGCGGCACGCCGAACATGATCCTCGATGATGGTGGCGACGCCACCGCGCTGATCCATCTTGGCATGCGCGCCGAAGCCGGCGATGTCGCGTTTCTCGACAAGCCCGGCAACGAGGAGGAAGAAGTGCTCTTCGCGTCGATCAAGGCGCATCTCAAGAGCCACCCCGGCTTTTATAGCCGCAATGGCAAGGCCATCAAGGGTGTTACCGAAGAGACCACCACCGGCGTTCATCGCCTCTATATCATGGAGAAGGAAGGGCGCCTGCTGTTCCCGGCGATCAACGTCAATGACAGCGTCACCAAATCGAAATTCGACAACCTCTATGGCTGCCGTGAGTCGCTGGTCGATGGCATCCGCCGTGGCACCGATGTAATGATGTCGGGCAAGGTCGCCATGGTTGCGGGCTTTGGCGATGTCGGCAAAGGTTCGGCTGCCTCGCTGCGCCAGGCCGGCTGCCGCGTCATGGTGTCGGAAGTCGATCCCATTTGCGCCCTTCAGGCGGCGATGGAAGGCTATGAAGTCACCACCATGGAAGATGCAGCAACCCGCGCCGATATCTTCGTCACTGCCACGGGCAACGTCGATGTCATCACCGTTGATCACATGCGCGCCATGAAAGACCGGGCGATCGTCTGCAATATCGGGCATTTTGACTCGGAAATTCAGGTGCAGGGCCTGCGCAATTTCAAGTGGCACAATGTCAAGCCGCAGGTTGATGAAATTGAATTCCCCAATGGCAAGCGCATGATTCTTCTGTCCGAAGGCCGCCTCGTCAACCTTGGCAATGCCACCGGCCACCCGTCCTTCGTGATGTCGGCCTCGTTCACCAATCAGACGCTGGCGCAGATCGAGCTTTGGACGAAGCAGGGCCAGTATGACAAGAAAGTTTATGTGCTGCCCAAGCACCTTGATGAGAAAGTCGCCATGCTGCATCTCGAAAAGATCGGTGTGAAGCTGACCAAACTCAGCGCCCAGCAGGCCACCTATCTCAATCTGCCGCAATCGGGCCCCTTCAAGGCTGATCATTACCGCTATTGAGCGGGGTCTGTCGCGCGCTCGCGCGGCGAGCGGAGAGATGTGAGGTCCAGATTTGCTTCGCTGCATGATCAGCCCTGACCGCATCAACGACGTCGCGCAAGCCCCGCGACGTCCCTGCATGTCACCCATGATGAAAATCAATCGGAAAAGCCCTTGCGTTGGCGTCGCACTTGCGTAAAGAACGGCTCCATCCGGGAGCCAGCCATGTCCGAGACCGTTTACCCGCGTGATTATAGCCTCACCGGCCCGCTCAATGCGGCGGCGGTTGAAACGGGGCTGGCCAATGCGCAATGGTATCATCCCGACATTCCCCGTGCCCGCATGAAGCAACTGATGCAGCGCTCCGATGGCCCTGCAACCCGCGACACCGCGATCTGGATCGGCGCGATGCTGGTGACCGGTGCACTCGGGGCCTATTTCTGGGGTTCATGGCTGTGCGTGCCGTTTTTCCTGATTTATGGCGTGCTTTACGGCTCGGGCGGCGACAGCCGCTGGCATGAGTGCGGCCACGGCACCGCCTTCAAAACCCAGTGGAAAAACGACGCCGTCTATCAACTGGCCTGCTTCATGATGATGCGCAATCCGGTGGTGTGGAAATGGAGCCATTCGCGCCACCATACCGACACCATCATTGTCGGTCGCGACCCGGAAATCATCACCATGCGCCCCCCGGAACTGCTCAAGGTGGGCCTGAATTTCTTCGGCCTCATTGATGTCCCGCAAGCCCTGGCGGCGATGGTGCGCTATGCCGCTGGCAACCTCAACGATGCCGAAAAGGATTTCATTCCTGAGAGCGAATGGGGCAAGGTCACCAATGTCGCGCGCAACTGGGTGGTGATCTATTGCCTCACTTTGCTGGCCTGCGCGCTTACCCAATCAATTGTGCCGCTCATGCTGATCGGCCTGCCGCGCATCTATGGCGCGTGGCATCACGTGCTGACCGGCCTCACCCAGCATATTGGCCTGGCCGAAGACGTGCTCGACCATCGCCTCAACTGTCGCACCACGAAGCTTAACCCGTTCAGCCAGTTCGTTTACTGGAACATGAATTACCATGTCGAGCATCACATGTTCCCGATGGTGCCCTATCACCGCCTGCCGGAATTGCACGAGGACATCAAGGACGTCTGCCCGCCGCCCTACAAGGGCTTCTTCGATTGCTATAGCGAAATCATCCCGACCCTGCGCCGCCAGCTCAAGGATCCGACCTATTTTGTGCAGCGGACGTTGCCCGCGGCGAAAGACCCATCAACGATCGCAGCATAAAGCTTCGATATTGAAGTAAACAGCAAGCACCTGTCATAGCAGGGAGCAATACGCGGAAGCAATTTTAACACACCGCGCACAGGTGCATCATCCCCGCGTTGGCAGGAACACGGCGCCAACCATGCCAAAGGCCGGTTCGCCATATTGGTTGAAGCCTTGCGATCGGCTTTCCGCGAGGCCCCAGCCGACCCGTGAGGTCAGGCGTTTTGAAAGGCCTTCGACGCAAAAGTGAACCGTGTCGCCAGCCCGGATCGGGCGCGGCCAGCTCAAGTCACGCACGCCGGGCGAGGGGCCGGTCATGGCAACAAACCCTGACCTGGCGGCAGCTTCCTGCCCGCGATGGCGGGCATCGACCACCATCCGCATCTGCACCGCCGCGCTCTGCCAGCCGGAGGCGACCAGGCCGCCAAAATGGCTGTTGCGTCCGGCTTCCTCGCTGAGATGAAACGGCTGCGGATCAAACTGGCACGCGAAGGCAATGATGCGCGCGGCTGTGAATTGATAGGAACCGATGAAGATGCGCTCGCCCGGCTCGAAATCCTCATAAAACAACGGCACCAGGCCCGGCGGCTCCTGCGGCTCGGGGGCGAGTGGCGGCGCTGGCGGCAGCACCGGCTTCGGCGGTGCAAAACCGCGCTTGCCGACCATCACCGTCATGTCCTGCGTCAACACCACATCATTGTGCTGGTTGAGCAGTTCGGAATGCATCGCGACCAGCCCCATGGCCGGGCGGGATTTGGACTCGCGTTTGGAGATTATGACGCGGCGCGCCCTGAGCACGTCGCCGGGCCGCACTGGCTTCAGCCAGCGCAAGTGATCCACGCCCGGCCCGCCCCATGAGGCGGAACGGTTGACCCAGCCGTCGCACGAAAGGCGCATCAGAATTCCGGCGCTGTGCCAGCCTGAAGCGCTGAGACCACCCAGCAGCGATGCCTTCGCTGCCTCTTCGTCCAGATGGAAGCTCTGAGGATCATAGTCGCGGGCGAAAGCGAGGATCGCGTCTTTAGTGACCAGATAGCTGCCAAATTCAGCAGCGTCGCCGGGGGTCAAATCCTCAAAATAAATGTCGATTGCAGCGCCATCAGACACGGGGGGCCCAGCCTCAGTTCGCGAAACGGAAATGCAGCGTATCGCCATCAGCAACGACGTAATCCTTGCCTTCCAGCCGGAATTTGCCTGCCTCGCGCGCGCCAGCCTCACCCTTGCCTGCGACGTAATCCTGATAGGCAATGGTTTCAGCGCGGATGAAGCCCTTTTCAAAATCGGTATGGATCACGCCCGCCGCCTGCGGTGCGCGGGTGCCTTGGGGAATCGTCCAGGCGCGCGCTTCTTTCGGGCCGATGGTGAAATAGGTGATGAGATTGAGCAAGCTGTAGCCTGCGCGAATGACGCGGTTGAGGCCCGGCTCAGCGAGGCCGACGGCTTCCAGATAGTCACCCTGATCGGCTTGCGGCAACAGCGCGATCTCGCTCTCGATGCGCGCCGAGACGACCACCGCGACCGCGCCTTCCATCTCTGCCCGTCCTTTGACCTTGTCGGAAAACGCATTGCCCTTGTCGGCGCTGGCCTCCTCCACATTGCAGACATAGAGCACGGGTTTGGATGACAGCAGGCCAAGCCCCCTGAAGGCACGGTCATCCTCGCCCTTGGGCGCAGCGAGGCGGGCAGGTTTGCCCTCGCGCAGCAAGGCGAGGCAGGCGTTCATGAGGTCAAGCGCCTCCTTGGCCTCCTTGTCGCCGCCCTTGGCCCGCTTTTCCATGGCCGGCTGGCGCTTTTCAAGGCTGTCGAGATCGGCCAGCATCAATTCGGTCTCGATGGTGTCGATATCGCTCAAAGGGTCGATCTTGCCCTCGACATGGGTGATGTCGCCATCTTCAAAGCAGCGCACCACATGGGCAATCGCGTCGCATTCGCGGATCGTGGCGAGAAACTGGTTGCCAAGGCCCTCGCCCTTCGAGGCACCGCGCACCAGCCCGGCAATATCAACAAAAGTCAGGCGTGTCGGGATTATCTCGCGCGAGGCGGCGATTTCGGCCAGCTTGCCGAGGCGCGGGTCAGGCACCGCGACATCGCCCACATTGGGCTCGATGGTGCAGAAGGGATAGTTTGCCGCCTGCGCCGCCGCCGTCTGCGTCAAGGCGTTGAACAGCGTCGATTTGCCGACATTCGGCAGGCCGACAATTCCGCATTTGAAACCCATGGCATGAAACCCGCAACTTCAGCGCCGCAGCGCCGACAAGATCGATGGGCTTTCTCTCGCATGCTGGCGGCGTGCGGCGCAAGGGGGTGGGGGTGACGACAGACCCCAATCCAAGCCCTCAAGCCTGCCATCAAGCCTCGACGCGCGCCGGGTGGCGGCCGGCTTTTTGCGGAAACAGGCGGACAAGAGCCACCATGGCCACTATGAGCACAAGGGAAGCGGTGTAGCGGCTGAACGCGAGGCCGCCATCGGCCACCGGCTTGTCAAGCAAATCCCCGACCGTGGCACCAAGCGGGCGCGTCAGCACGAAGGCAGCCCAGAACAGCGTGACGGTGGAAACGCGCCTGGTGAAATACAAGCCGATGATGACCGCCAGCCCCGCGCTGAAAATCAGCGCGCCGCCCTCAAAGCCAAGGCTGTTGGAAGCGGCCACCCAGTCGCCGAGTGCGGTGCCGAGCGTTTGCGAGAACATGATCGTCACCCAATAAAAGGCTTCAACGCGCGGCGTTGCGACCGTTTCCACTGCGACAGTGCCTTCAAACCAGCGCCAGATGAACAGGGACGCCAGAAGGCCAGTGAACAAAATCGTGGTGCCCCCGAAATAGCCAATGCCAAGCGAGCGATCAACATAATCGGCAATGGTGGTGCCCAGGGTCGTGGTGGCGACAATGGCTATCCAGTAAAGTTCCGGTTGAAACGCTCTGGCGCGGACTTGCACGACGACCACCGCCGCGAAAATGACGAGGAAAATAAGCGTGCCGATGGCATAGCCCAGGTTCATGGACATGGTAACGGCGTCACCGCCGGTTTCGCCCAGCGTGGTGGCAAGAATTTTGACGATCCAGAACATCAAAGTCACTTCAGGAACTTTGTTCAGAACTTGCGCGGTAGCATCTTTCATCGGACCATCCTCTTGGTTGTGACACCCCGGCCCAGTCCTGTTGCAGACGGGGTCGGGGCTTCGGGTTGGCAATCAGGCAGGTTCAGCAGGCGGGCTTAGTCGGGGTTTTTGCCTTCCGCCTTGTTCTCCAGCACCTTGCCGGTTTTGGCGTCGACACCGACTTCGTATTTTTTCCCTCCGGTCTTGATATCAAAGGAAAAGCGCAGTCCGCTGCCCCGACCCTCGTTTTCAAGCTCCGCATCGGTGATCGTGCCGGGATGGGCCTTCAAGGCGATTTTGCGTGCCTGTGCCATGGTCAGTTTGGCATCCTTGGCCAGATTTTGCCCGGTATAGGCAAAGGCTGGCAAAGCGGCGAGAAGGCCAAATCCAAGCGCGAGCGCGCCGAAACGAAGGCTGTAGCGGCCAATTGGGGTCGATTTCATGATCCAGCTCCTGTGTGCCCCCACGGCCCGTTTCAACAAGATTGGTGTGTCCTCAGCTTGGCCAAAACGTGGCGATTCTGGCATTACAGCCACGTTACGAGATTGATTTCAAACGGTTTTCAGCCTGTTGTTAGCAAGCATAACGACGCGCAAGGCCCTGTTATGTAAGGGCAAAGGGTCAAGGAAACATGAAATCTGCCAGGGCCGTTCATCTGCCTGGCAGCCCTCCGGCATTGTCACTCCTGGCGCGGGCAGGCGAGGCATGGCTCCGTTTCTTGACAGCCCTTCTGCCTTGCCAATAAGAAACACTATCAGCGAGGATGGATGCCATGACAGACAAGGTTGCTTTGGTTACCGGCGCCGCGCGCGGCATTGGTT
>DAICZI010000380.1 GCA_027311205.1 Beijerinckiaceae bacterium
GCTGAGGGCGTTGGTCTGCAGCGTCAGCTTTTCGGCATGTGTCGGATTGGGTTTCGCGCAACCCGTGGTGACGGCACCAACCAAAGCCGTCGAACAGAAAGCCCCGCTCGATCTTTATTCACGGCTCGTCCCGCTGGGGGGCAAACTGGACGAACCACAGGCGTGGGCCGCCTATAAATCGCGCTTCATCACCGCCGATGGCCGCATCATCGATACAGCCAATGGCAACATCAGCCATTCGGAGGGCCAGGGCTATGGCATGCTCCTGGCGGTTGCGGCCAATGACCGCCGCACATTCCGCAAGGTATGGGGCTGGACTCGCGCCAATCTCATGGTGCGCGGGGATGAACTCATGGCGTGGCGCTTTGACCCCGACAAGCGGCCAGGCGTCAGTGACACCAACAATGCCACGGATGGCGATATATTGGTGGCATGGGCTTTGTCCGAAGCCGCAGCCTACTGGGCCGACCAGGCCTATGCGGTGGCGGGGGACCGCATCGCGGCGGTCATTTCCAGCGCTTTGATCGTGAAGAAATCGGCGTTCGGGCCGTGGCTGCTGCCTGCGATCCATGGCTTCAGCGCGACGGAACAGCGCGGTGCGCCCATTTTGAACCTGTCATATTTCGTGTTTCCCGCCTTCGCCCGTTTGCAAAAAGTTGTACCCGTCGGCAATTGGGGTCGACTGGTCGAAAGCGGCATCAGCCTGCTGCGCTCATCGCGCTTTGGGCCCGCCAAACTGCCTGCCGAATGGGAGAGCCTGCAGGGCGCAAAGCTGGCGCCTGCACCCGGATTCCCAGCCGAATTCGGTTACAACGCGCTGCGCATCCCGCTTTACATGGCCATGGCCGGCGTTGGCGAACGCAGCGATTATCAGCCTTTCGTCACCCTGTGGGGCAAAAGCTTCGCGCCGCTTTCGGTCATTTCGCTTGCCTCAGGCACAGCGTCGAGGTCGATGGCCGAGCCAGGCTATTCGGCCGTGGCTGCGCTGGTGAGTTGCGTCGTGGACCACACGAAATTTGCGCCGCAAATACGCATTTTCAATCCCCAGCAGAACTATTTCCCCGCCACCTTGCAAATGCTTTCCCTGTTGGCTGCACACATGAGGTATCCAGCATGCCTGCAGCCATGACGTCATTGAAGCTCGGCCTTTTTCTGGCCCTTTTCCTGGTTTCGGGCTCCCAAGCCGCGCCTGCTGCGCCGCTTGTAGCGGTCCTTGCGGGCACGCCTGCGCCTGAAGCGGCCGTCAAGACACCCGCGCATGCCGGTAACCCCAAGAAAATTGATGATTCGGCGCTCCGGTTTTATGCGCAGCACCACCAGATGAATCGCGTCAAAGTTGAACTGAAGCGGCTTCAGACGCTGTATCCGGGCTACAAAATTCCCAAAGATGCCTTTGCGCCACAGTCCGATGCCGGCGGACCCGAGGATCAACCGCTCTGGGACCTGTTTGGCGCTGACAAGCTCGCCGAATTACACGCCCAGATCAAACTGCGCGAAGGCGTTGATCCGAAATGGCACCCACCGTTGCTGTTGTTGCAGAAAATGCACGCCAAGGAGATGCGGTTCAAAATCCTCGCCTATTACAAGGCGGAAAAATGGGATCATCTGCTGGCATTGGCCAAGGATGACCCCACGGCGTTTAGTGCCAAGGATCTTGATCTGATGTGGAAGGTCGCGGCGGCGGCAGCCAATGCGCATAAAGTGGGCCAGGCGCTCAGCATTTACGAGTCGATTCTGAACACCGTCGCGGATCCGCAAAAGCGTATCGCCACGTTGCAGATGGCCATGGCGCATCTGCCGATGGCAGCGGTCGAGCATCTTTATGCCATGGGCAAGACCCAGGCTGACGGGCACAATGAGTTCGATATCATTTTGACGGATATCACCCGCGCCCGCATCGCCGCCTATCTGCGCGATGCGCGTCCCGATATCATCAAGCCCGCCGATTTTGCCAGCTTCCGGGCTTATGCCAAAGTCGCGACCGACCCGAACCAGGCCGGGTTGGTCGGCTGGTATTATTACAAGCGCACCAAATTCAAACATGCGCTGACCTGGTTCAAGCTTGCCATCAGCCATGGCGGCGACGGTGTGGTGGCCCATGGCCTGGCGCGCACACTGCTTGAACTCGGCAATTATCTGGCGGCCGAAGCAGTGGCCTACGCGTGGCGCAATTATGATCTTGATAATTCGCTGCTCTACATCGATTTGCTTGAGCGGCAGTTCACCGAACCGGTGCCCCCCTATATCTCCAATCAGGATATCGCCAATTATGCGCAGGTAACGCTGGAGAGCAGTTCGGGCGAGGGCGCGCAAGCGCTTGGCTGGTATGCCTACAATTCCTGCCAGTATTATGCCGCCTTGCAATGGTTCCGCCGCGCCGCTGCCTGGTATCCGAAGGAAGGCACGATCAAGGGTCTGGCGCTGAGCTACAAGCGGCTCGGAGACATGCCGCAATTCGTGGCAACCGTGAACCGTTATGACG
>DAICZI010000381.1 GCA_027311205.1 Beijerinckiaceae bacterium
CTTTATAGCACATCCAAAGATTATCATCAAATTATCATCACAATGTAGGGATTTGGTGAGATTTTTAGAGAAAGGAATGGAGAATTAGAAGTTATCGCCAGAGGCCTAAAACTCTAGTCTCTTACTGAGATTCAAGGGTTTTAGGGTGGTGGGCGCTACAGGGATCGAACCTGTGACCCCTTCCATGTCAAGGAAGTGCTCTACCGCTGAGCTAAGCGCCCGCATTGGCCATGCGATGCAGTCCCTATATCGGGCAGGGCTTCAGGTGGCAAGCGCACGTGATGCGATTTTTGCGGATCACGCTGGCATTGCCTCGCCGTCCGCGTTAGGATGGCGTCGCGGAGCTGCGGGGTTTGTGTTGGATCAAATACCCGGGGCCTTATCGATCCCAACGGGGACTGTCCCTGATCTCGTCCGTGGACTTGGTCATATGGTACCCACCTACTTCGTAGGTTTCCCGGGTTCGATATCCCACGGCTCAGTGGCCCCGCGCTTGTTTGGCTGGCATGAAGCGCGACCCGTCGCGGCCAATGGCTCCGTCGGCCGTCATGACGGAAGTTCATGGCATGATGGCAGCCTGAATAACCATGGGGCCAACCAACATGGAACCCGTCGCCGTGCCGCCTGGGATGGCCTCCAAGGCTGACATCCGCGCTGCGGCGTTGGCACGCCGGGCTCAGGTTTCGCCGCAGGTGCGGGCGGAATTTGCCGCTTCATTGGCGCTCGATGGCGCAAGCTTCGCCCAAAGCCATGGCGCACGCATCATCAGCCTCTATACCGCGATCCGCACCGAGGCCGATCCTGCGGCGCTGCTCGCCCGGCTCGCGGCGGCCGGGAGGGCGACCGCATTGCCGGTGACGCAAGCGCGTGGGGAGCCCTTGGTCTTCCGGCGCTGGCAGCCGGGTGATCCGCTGGTGCGCGGCCCCTGGGGCATCGGCGAGCCAGCGCCGCAACTGCCCGCCTGCGCGCCCGATTTGCTCTTCATGCCGCTGGCGGCCTTTGACCGGCACGGCCACCGCATCGGCTATGGCGCGGGCCATTATGACCGGGCGCTGGCGCAGCTTCGCGTCCACCAGAACGTCATTGCGGTCGGCGTCGCCTTCAGCGTGCAGGAAGTGGCAGCGCTGCCTCAGGAGCCGCACGACCAAAGCCTTGACTTTGTCGTGACCGAAACCGAATGGATCACCTGTTCCGGGCCTTAAGGATTGATGATGCGGATTTTATTTGTCGGTGACGTGATGGGGCGCTCCGGCCGTGAGGCGATCAGCCGCCACCTGCCAGAATTGAAGAAGCGGCTCCGCACCGATTTCATCATCGTCAATGGCGAGAATGCGGCGGGCGGCTTTGGTATCACCGAAGCGATCTGCGATGAATTTCTGAACGCCGGGGCCGACGCGGTGACGCTCGGCAACCATGCCTTCAAGCAGCGCGAGGCGCTGGTGTTCATCGAGCGGCAGCCTCGTCTCATCAGGCCGCTGAACTTTCCGCCGGGCACGCCGGGGCGTGGGGCCAATCTGATCGAGGCGGAAGATGGCCGCCGCGTGCTGGTGATCAACATCATGGGCCAGGTGTCGATGGATCTGCTCGACAGCCCGTTCCGCATGATCGAGCCCGAACTGGCGGCGTGCCCGCTGGGCGAGGCCTGCGACGCCCTTGTGATTGATTTTCACGCCGAGGCGACCAGCGAAAAATATGCTTTTGGCCATGTCTGCGATGGCCGCGCCTCGCTGGTGGTGGGCACGCATACGCATGTGCCGACCGCCGATTACCAGATTCTGCCGCACGGCACCGCCTTCCTGAGCGACGCGGGCATGACCGGCTCGTTTGATTCGGTGATTGGCATGGACAAGGACGAGCCGATCAACCGCTTCATCCGCAAAATTCCCTCGGGGCGCTATGAACCGGCGACCGGCGAGGCAACGCTGTGCGGCGTGCTGGTTGAAACCGCCGCCTCGGGCCTGGCGCTCAGGATCGCCCCCGTCCGCATCGGCGGGCGTCTCGCCCCCGCCATGCCGGACTTCTGAGGGCCGAATTTTTAAGCGCACACCGCGAGGCGCGGGCAGGGCGCCCGTCGCTCAGTGCGGATTTTCCAGGCTGAAGGCTTCGGCCTGCTCGTCATAGGCAAAAAGCTCGGCGTAGCGCGCCCAGGAGACGACGGATTTCAGCGTCTCGTCAGCATTGTCCTCTGACATGTAATCTTCAAGCTCGTTGCGGAACCTTGCGGCGGGCGCGGTGTGGCTCGGGCGCTCGTCGAGCACGCGGCGAATGAGGCCCACCAGCGGCACATAGGCCACCAGAAGGTCAGCAAACAGCTTTTTGCGGGCGTCGGTGTCGAGCGTTGCAAAACGCCGCCCGGTATCGGTCAGCATCATGTCGCCCTCGCTGAGCTGCGCCAGGCGCAACAACTGCATTGCCTCGCCGATATGGAATAATTCATCGGCCTACATCTGCAGCGAGCCGGCCAGCACGGGCAGATC
>DAICZI010000382.1 GCA_027311205.1 Beijerinckiaceae bacterium
AAAGTCTTCCATAGGCCTGTGAGCCCTGGAAGGTGCGGGTTTTGTTGTAGTGGTCGGTCATGGCCGATGAGCTGTGCTGGAGGAGAGCTGAGCCAAGATTGGCATAGGACGGGCCAAGATGCGCGGCGGTTGCGGCGGCGGCGTTGCGGAACATATGGGGCGTTACGTGTAAACCGAGCGTTGCCTTGCCCGCGTCGGCAATAATGTCGCCGAGGCCAAGTTGATTTAAGGGCTTGCCAAAATAGGATATCCATAGCGGCCCGGTTGGTACCGCCATGGCTTCACCGGAAGCTGTCACAGGGGCTGGGGAGGATTGGCTATTGGCGGGATCAGAGGTTGCGAAAGTCGACTGGATTTGCACGGTCGGATTGCTGGCGCGTCGGCGTGGTGCAACGGTATTGGCCATCAATAGGGGACGGGCTGAGGCCAAATAAACTTCAAGCATGGCTGCGACGTCTTCGGGAACCATGCGCTCGTCGGGCTTATGAGTTTTGGTATCCTCCGCTTTGAGCGTCAGCCACCAGCTGTCGCCAACCTTGCGGATTGTGCGGCCAAGCTCGAGGGCAATGAAGGTGCGGGCCCGGATCGGGCAATAACTTAGCAGCGTGATGATCAGGCCATCGCGCACCGATTTGGCGGCATGCATCCTGGCCTCGCGCCATTGCCGCGCTTCTTTGGCGATTTCGGCTGCGGATTGAACCTCGGCAGTGCCAAGTTGTGTTTGGCACTCGCGCTTTGCAAGCGTTTCAAATTGCTGCACCCCGCGTTGAAACAGCGCCGTGCCATTTTGCACAAGCTGCGGGGTCGTGACAAAGGGCCGGTCAATCTTCGGGGACATTTCAGCTTTCAAATCGGCGACGATTTCTCGTAGCCATAGATAGTCCCCGCTGGCATCCAAGTGCATATGCATATCGTGAACATTGGTAATGGCATTATAGAGCGTGATCGATCCTTCCCAGTGCCGGCGGCCATAGACGATATAGCGCTCGATATTTTCAGGGGTGACCAGACTGGCATAGTTGGATGCTGTCTTCAGTTGCTTGGCTTGTTTGGCAAAGGTCAGAAAATAGCCGTAGCGGCGCGCCACGTTGAGCGCTGAGACGGGCATAAGTTTCGAGGCAGAGCCACCGCGCCTATAACTTTTGCCCGGATTGAACGCCGCGCGCCAGGCGAGTTGATCGGCTTGCGGCCAGTCTGTAATGGGCAGGCTGCGGATCATCGGTGCGCCTCCTTCAATGGGGTTGGGCTATCGGCGATGTCATCGCGAACCATTTGCGCATAGGCTTTGGTTGCGCCAATGCCATCCAGGGCAATATAGAACTTTCTTGTGGCCACCGTGCTTTTGTGGCCCAAAATCTGGCGCACCAATTCATAATTACCTGGTTGTTTGGTCAAGATTATCGACGCCGCTGCATGACGGAACTGATGCGCGGTAATCGGAAAGCCCAACTCACGTTCCACGGTTCGACAAATCACCGACGATAGTCCCGGCGCCTTGCGAGCGCCCGAATCGCCCGGAAACAGATGATCCGATTGCGGGTCTTTCACCAATGCGGGACGGAACTCGCGGATATAGGCATCGATAAATTCGGTCAGTTCGGAATCGATGGCAAACTCAAGGTCAATGACATTCTTGACCTCGGTATGTTTGAAGACCAGCATGTAGTCGCTGCCCTTGCCGTTCGGGCGGATCAAATGCTTGCCAATGCGGATACTGGCCAGATTGCTCACCCGCACTGGTGCAAACAGCAGTATGGCAATTGCCAGTGCGCTCTGCGCTTGAAGAGCCGACCGCTCCGGCGAATGCGCTTTCTGCTTGCGGGCTTTGGCCATCAACTTCTCGGGCAGGAGGCGCATCTGTTTCCAACCGCCCGGCGATATCACCCGGCGGATCAGGACAAGATTTTTCTCGGTCATGGGCGGGGGACGATTCTCTTGCAGGCAGTCGCGCATTTCCAGCAAGTCCGCGAGTTTGGCTTCATCCAATGCCCCGGTATCGCGGGCCATGGCGTAGAGCCGCGAACTCAGGTCAATGATTGAAGTGCTGGGCTTGGCGTCGCCGCCCATTATTTTGATCACGCGCTCAAGCAAGTCAGGGTCAAGCAGCACCGACAGCGAGGTAAGTTCCGCCACCGGCACACCAGCTTCCACCGCCCGCCGGGCATAAGCCTGCAACTCACGCCGCCGGGTGACAATGGTGTTGGACTTGACGGCTTTACGGCGCGACCCTCCCGGTACCCGTCGAACCTTTTGCAAGCTTGCCAGCCAGTCCTCAATCTCTTGACGCAGCGAAGCGGGAAAGGCCTCCCACAAAACAGCGGTTTTCTGCTTGAGCGGCGCAGCCACCAGCGCCTGTGGCGGCCAAACTGAATGCTGCCCCGCATAGGTATTCCAGACTTTGACCAGTGTTCGCTGAAACAGGTCATCGACCTTTTGAGCGAGGACATCGCGGCGATAGGCCAGAAAGCGATCC
>DAICZI010000383.1:0-2208 GCA_027311205.1 Beijerinckiaceae bacterium
GATGGCTTCCTTCTCTTCGGCCATTTCGAGGGCCTTGATCGAGACACTGACCTTGCGGGCACGACGATCATAAAGCGTCACGCGCGCGTCGACCTTCTCACCAACAGCAAAGCGTTCGGTGCGCTGGTCGGCCCGGTCGCGCGCCAGATCGGAGCGCTTGATGAAGGCCACGAGGTCGGTGCCAATGATCTTGACATCGATGCCGCCCTCCTTGACTTCGGCCACTTCGCAGGTGACGATAGCGCCCTTGCGGACTTCACCTGAGTCATCGGCCTTGGCGGCGCCTTCGCCGGCAACCTGCTTGATGCCGAGCGAAATACGCTCTTTTTCAACATCGACTTCAAGAACCTGGACCTTGACCTGGTCACCCTTCTTGTAATCTTCGATCGCCTGTTCGCCCGGACGGTTCCAGTCGAGATCAGACAGATGCACCATGCCGTCGATGTCGCCATCGATACCGACAAACAGACCAAACTCGGTCTTGTTCTTGACTTCGCCATCAAGCACCGTGCCGACCGGGAAGCGCTCGGCAAAGCTCGCCCACGGATTGGCGAGGGTCTGCTTGAGGCCGAGTGAAATCCGGCGCTTGGCGGAATCGACTTCCAGCACCTGAACGTCGACTTCCTGGCTTGTGGCCACGATCTTGCCGGGATGCACGTTCTTTTTGGTCCACGACATTTCGGAGACGTGGATCAGGCCTTCGATGCCCGGTTCCAGTTCCACGAAGGCACCGTAATCGGTGATGTTGGTGACGCGGCCCTGGAAGCGGGCATCAATCGGATATTTCGCCTCGATGCCAGTCCAGGGATCATCCTGCAACTGCTTCATGCCAAGCGAGATGCGGTGGGTTTCGTGGTTGATCTTGACGATCCGCACCTTGACGGTCTGGCCGATGGTGAGCAGTTCGCTCGGATGGTTGACCCGGCGCCAGGCAATGTCAGTGACATGCAGCAGGCCATCAATGCCGCCGAGATCAACAAACGCGCCGTAATCGGTGATGTTCTTCACCACGCCGTCAATCACCGCGCCTTCTTCAAGGTTGGCGACGATTTCATGGCGCTGCTCGGCGCGGCTCTCTTCGAGCACGGTGCGGCGCGAGACCACGATGTTGCCGCGACGGCGATCCATTTTCAAAATCACGAAAGGCTGCGGCACGCCGAGGAGCGGGGTGACGTCGCGGATCGGGCGGATATCAACCTGGCTGCGCGGCAGGAACGCCGTTGCGCCTTCAAGATCGACCGTAAAGCCGCCCTTGACCTGATTGAAAATGACGCCTTCAACCTTTTCCTGAGCATTATAGGCCAGCTCAAGCTTGACCCAGCTTTCCTCGCGGCGGGCTTTGTCGCGCGAAATCACCGCTTCGCCGAGCGCGTTTTCGATGCGCTCCAGATAAACTTCAACTTCATCGCCGACGACCAGCGGCGCAACGCCCGGCCCGGCAAATTCACGGAGCGCCACGCGCCCTTCGGTCTTCAGGCCGATATCGATGACGGCCATGTCTTTTTCGATGGCAACCACCTTGCCTTTGACAACCGAGCCTTCAAAGGCCTCGGTTTCGCCATAGGTTTCATTGAGCAAAGCGGCAAAATCGTCGCGCGAGGGCGACATTTGGGATGCAACGGACATAAGGTCTCCTGGAAAGCCCCAGCTAGGGGCGACGTCGGCGGTTTGTGTTGATCGGTGGCCCAAGCGACGCCAGACGCGCATGTCCATTCAGACACAGCGCGCCAGCCACATAAATGCGGGCCGACGTCCAGCGACGCCGCCTCGGCCAAGTTCAGGCATTTCGCTAGCAGAGGTCAGCCGCGCTGGCAAGACGAAACCGCCGCGCAGTGAGACAATTCAGACAGTTCGGCCCGCAAAAAGGCGATAAAGTCCGGCTGCGACGCCGCCAGTGGCAATGGTCAGCCCGATATGGGCCGGTAACATGGTGCCAAAGAGGCTGCCGGACACAAGCGTCCAGACGCCCGCCATGCCCGCGCCGCCCAAAGCATAGGCTAAAATGCCGTGCTGGTCGAGGCGGCGCAGCAGGTGGTGGGCCAGCCACAGGCTGGTACCGCCGGTGAACGCGCCAGCCACCAGATGCGCCAAGATCGACAAAGGCAACGCCGCCCCGGCCATGGCGTCGCTCAGGGCACCAGATGCGTCCATCGCCTTGAGAAGCGGCGATCCAGCCGCGCCCTGATGCTGCAACACGCCGATGGAAAC
>DAICZI010000383.1:2218-2470 GCA_027311205.1 Beijerinckiaceae bacterium
CCGTATGCAGCACGGAGACGATGGTCAGGGCCAGAAAGGCCCCGCGCCGCGACCAGCCTACCTTGCCAGCAAGGTTCGCGCGTTCAGATTCAGCGGCGCTGGCCGCTGGCCCGAGAATGAGGGCACGCTGCTCCGGTGTCAGATCAAGCTCAAGACGTGCCGGGGCCTTGGGAACCAGGCGCGGTGATGCCGTCCGTGTCGCCCTCTGCCCCCGCCGCCCGAATGTTGCCGGTGTTTCCATGCCCCAAAGTC
>DAICZI010000384.1 GCA_027311205.1 Beijerinckiaceae bacterium
GCCTTGAGGCGCGTGCAGCTCAGGTCGTGCTGTTCCCCGCCTCAAACCAGGCCTGTTGCATTATTGGCATCAACATCTCGATGGATGGCGCGGGGATCCGTCTGTTGTGTGACGATCTCAGGCGCAAATAATCTCGCGATTCGGGATTGGCGCGGGTCATGAACCGCTGCGCGCATGTTCTCGAAAGAGTCGACAATCGCGATGGCGGCTTGGTCACATCCGTCGTTTCGGGTAAAGTGGGGCCAGCTCTCCAAATCCGAGGATCGGCCTGTGAAAAAGCCCGCCAATGCCAAAATCAAAGCAGCCAGGCAGTCGTCGGCCAAAACCGGCAAAAAGCGTGGTTCGCCAATTTTTGATTTATTGACGGGCATGGATGACGATACCAAAAACATGCTCACGCAAGCTTTGCAGCGGGAAATGCGATTTGATCCTGCCATGTTGGAAATGGAAGGGGTGGTGGACCGGTTCCGCGATTATATTGAATCCTGCGCGCAAGCCGATTCCAGCTTCGAACCGGAATTCGACGACGAAGGCAATGCCATGCTCGCTGAACTGGTTTCAGACCTCGACGATCTGAGGATAGATTCCAATGGCGGCAATGCCCATGCCCGCCGGGATATCAAAGCTATTTACGACATTCTGGATCACGCTCTGGCGACCGGCGGGCTGCAAGCCGTCTCGATGATGCTGACCGCCAAACTCCTCGCTGATGCCGGATGGGACATTCCGGAGCGCCTGAAGCAAGCAGTTGCCGAAACCCTCAGCTCTGAAACGTCGCCGTTTCCTGTCCACCGCGGCCAAACGATCATGGCATCGCTGCTGGAAATTGCCGAACAAACCGACCATAATCCGTTCGATATTCATGACCATGTAAAATCAATGCTGGCGGGCTTTCCGACCGAAGTCAGCGCGGGCATGTTATCCGGCCTGATCGAGGAGAGTGAACCTATCATCGACCAGGCGCTGGCGGGATTTATATTGCATCCAGACGCCAGCATCGCCGAGGCCGTGATGACGGCATTGACCACCTCGGCCAAAACTACCCCGGTTGCCAGCACCCAGATCTCCCGATTGGTTCTTATGCGGCCCTGGCTGCCGCTGATGCGGCAAATCGGACTGGATGCGACCCTCCGCGCCATGCGGCTCAACGCCCTGCCGCCTGTGCCAAGGGACGTGCCAAAGACGATCAAGAATTTTGTCTCAATTTGCGATGGCAGCGGCACCAGAAGCCTGATTGTCACGCAGCGCACCGGCAAATCCTTTCAAATTGCCACGGTCATGATGAAAGCAACCGGTGCCGTCGAGGCCATGGTGCTGCCGCACATGCCAAAGGCCGCGCAAGATGAAATCATTCGTGGCATGAAATCGTCGATGCCCACATCAGAAACCAGTTCCGCTGGCATCGAGCATACTCTGGCACTGGCGCTCGCCGACAATGCCCAATCCGGTCATTTGCCGCCGTTCAGGCTGGTGGAGGTGCTGGAGAGTCTCGACATCGGCACCCTGCTCCCCGACGCCAGCACGCCATTGGAACTGATCACCAGGCTGCTCGCCGATGTGCCCGCCGCGCAAACCAGCGCTGCCGCTCTCGCCGGGGCCCATCGCGATATTCTTGACCATGAGATCAAATATCAATGGTTTGAGACCGGCGAAGCCATTGAGACCATGCTCGCGCCCGTGAAGGGTTATTCAAGGCGCGTCGCCAAACTCATGAAGGAGTACTTGCCAGATCGCCGCCAATTCTGGGCGCGGCAATGCGCGCTGTCGGCCGACGCGCTGCGCGGCGATGGCGGGTCGCGCCAGAAATTCTGGATTCAATTGGCGCTTGTTGGCCGTGAACTGGCGACATCTGTGCCGCTGGAACAGATCCCCCTGATGAAATCGGTGGCGGAGGGCTCGGTCGAAGCTTTTGAATATCAGCAGTGAGGGCGCAGATGCAACAAGGCCGCGTGAAGGCCTGTTCGGGGCAACCGCTGCATTGCTGGGGAAATCCCGATAATTGCCGTCATCCCTGAGTTCCGGTGCGAGGCACAAATGGCCGAATGGCAACATCAGTCATAGTGGTTGCCGTTCAATTTCGCCTTGAATGTTACAGCGAATATCGCACAGCCTTCGTCGGTGATTGTTACCGCCCTGGTATCCCTGGCGGTTTGCACCCATCCGTGATCAACAGAATGGGTTTTGAGAGCCGCACCGAGTCGGCCGCCGATATGAAGCCGCCGTTCGCTCCAATCGAGGCATGGGCGGCAAAGAGGCTGTGAGTGCTTGTGTTCAGGCTCGATCGCCACGCCGGGGCAAGTGAAAAATTCCCGTCCTTTATCCGTGAGTTTCCCTTCCTCATGAGAAAGGACGACATGTCCATCGCGTGCGAGAGCGTCGGCCAGCGCCCCGCCCAGGTGCCCGGCCAGATGATCGTAGCAGGTCCGCGCGGCACGCAAAGCC
>DAICZI010000385.1:0-2150 GCA_027311205.1 Beijerinckiaceae bacterium
CCGCGCGATCAGCCCTGCCGCTCCGGTCAAAAACAGGATTGTGCCCAGATTCCAGCCCAAGATCAGCAAAGACGCATCAATGTGGTGGCAAAGTGTGAGCGCCATTGTGGCAAAGGCGGCTATCGCCAGCGCCGCACTCAATGCCACGGGCATGGGCGCAAGCCGCAAGGCATGGCGCAACAGCAGCATCAGGCTCAGGGACAGCGGCAGGCTTGCCAGAATCAGCGTGGCGACGCAGCGCGCAACATCATCGCCGCCCATGTCGCCGACAACGGGTGCCAACAGGCCCGAGGCGCATTGCCAGCCGATATTGCCGAGCCACAAGGCCAAGCCCGGCAGAGGCGCGAGAAACCACAGCCGGCTGCGATCAGGCAGGCTCAGCATGAAAGCAGCGATGGTCGCCAGAATCGCCGTGACGGCCATGCCAACCAGCGCCAGGCTGAAAGCTGGCACGCGAACCCTGATGGCAAGGTCGGGCCGCAGGCCTTCGGCCAACGCGAGGCATCCCATGAGCACGCCGGCAAAGCCGAGCCAGATGAGCGCACGCACCAGCGGTTTGCGCAGGCGGCGCACAGGCGCAAGATCATGGCCAAGGCGCGTGATGAGGTCGGGCGTGTCAATCATGGTTTTTGTCCACATGGAGCCATTGGCGCAGCGTTGCAAGTGCGCGGTGCGTGGCGACTTTCAGGGAGCCGATGCTTTGGCCGCTGTGGCGCGAGGCTTCGTCCAGCGACATTTCACGCAGTTTCAGCAGCTTGATCGCCTGTTGCTGGCGGGCGGGCAAAGCTTCCACCGCGCGCAGCAGCGCTGGATGATCAAGCCGGTCGGCGCCTTCGGCTGATGGGTCGGCAAGGTCGGCATCCTCGTTCAGCGGGCCTTCGCGCCTGGCGCGGCGGATGACGCGCCGCAAATGGTCAATCAGTCGGCGTTCGGCAATGGTGGTCAGCCACGGCCCAAAGGGGCGGTCAGGGTCATAGGTGTGGCGGATGGCATGAACGGTCAGCAGCACATCCTGCACGCCATCCTCTGCATCAGAGGGCGTGCGCAGACGCCGCAGCGCCAGTGACCGCACGTAGGGCGTGATGTCGGTGAGCAATTGCGTATAGGCAGGCCCGTCGCCCAATTGGGCGCGCGCCATCAACAGCGACCAATCCGCTTCGCGGGTTGGCACCGGGCCTTGACCACGCTGAACCAGCCGCAGGTCTGGCGGGTTGGTGGCGCGCCCGCCCTTCATGAAGGCGGTTTCCGTCCCATCATCCGGGCGATGAGATGATCAAGCGACAAGGGACCGGCTCCGAGCGCGATGATCGCCAGAGCGAGCCCGGCCCAGGGCAGATGGAAATTAGCCCAGCCGTCAGGGACGACAAGTTCGATCACGCCGGTCATGACCAGCAGGCCCAAAGCCGCAAAGCGTGTGCCAAGGCCCAGCACCAGCAGGATCGGCAACACGATTTCCATCACGGCATCCATCGGTGCCAGCAGGGTGGGATAGGGCAAATGATAGGGGCCACCGGGCAGATGCAGCTTGAATTCCTCCGCAAATAGGTAGGTCGCGGCGGGCGAGAGCTTGAAAAAGCCCACCCATTTGGTGAGGCCAGAATACCAGAATGGCACCGCAAGGGCGAGCCGCAGCACCGGTTGCGCTACCAGTCGGGCGATCCGCGCCATCTTGTCCATCGCGGTCTCGGCATGGGCGCAGGCGCGCAGCCTCAGCGAGGCTTGGCCGGGGGCAGCGGGGATATTGAGGCTCATGATCGGCGTCTCCGGTTGGAAGTGGGCACAGCCCCCTCAATGATGGCCCCGGCCTCGAACAGGCCGGCAACCGTTGCGGCGAGATCAAAATTGGGGGCAGCATTGATCGTCCGGGCGTAAGCGTCGGCGATGGCGCGGCGCTCACCGAGGGCGGCAATGAAGATCGCTGCCCCTTCGGGCAAGCGGCGCAGTTCGACATCCCCTTGCGGACGGCAGATCATCACGTCATCGGCCTGATTGATGTCGAGCGCCGCCATGGCCGCGTCGTCAGGCTCATCTGGCCCGCTGTTCATCTGCCAGAGGCTGAGCGCGGCGAAGGGCGAGGACACCAGCCGCAACGAGGGATGAAGCCCAAGGTGCAGGCGCGGCAGGCTGGAGGGTGGCAGATCGGCCAGCAC
>DAICZI010000385.1:2160-2440 GCA_027311205.1 Beijerinckiaceae bacterium
GGGCCAAAGGCGCAGCCTCGGCGGCATGATGGGCTTCACTATAGGCCCACTCGATGCGGGCGACATCGGCCAGAAACGGCAGATCCGCACAAGGAGGAAATGTTGCGATGAAGTCGGCCATATCGCCGCCATAGCGCAGCAATACCGGCGAGCGCGGCGGGAATTTGCGCACGAATTCGCTCCCCATCTGGCTGAAAAATGCGTCTCCCACCAGCCTCGTTACTGCCGGGTAGCAGGATTTCAGAATGTTGATCAGCCCCATCACCACATTGTTGCGATA
>DAICZI010000386.1 GCA_027311205.1 Beijerinckiaceae bacterium
GGCGTGCTGGGGGCGTCCATGCCGGTCGGGCACGACGACGAACTCATGCTGGTCACCGATGGCGGGCAGTTGATCCGCTGCCCGGTGGAAGACATCCGCATGGTGTCGCGCGGCACCCAGGGCGTGATCGTCTTCAAGACCGCAGAGGACGAGCATGTGGTCAGCGTCGAGCGCTTGAGTGATGTTGGTAATGGCGATGTCGGCAATGGCGAGACGGGCGGCGATGCAGCCGACGAGGGCGATGAGGGAGGCGAGGTGGCATGAACCGCACCGCCCTCTATACCGGCTCGTTTGATCCGCTGACGCTCGGCCATGTCGACGTGATCCTGAGCGCTGCGGCGCTTTGCGATCATCTGATTGTCGCCATCGGGCGGCACGCCAGCAAGACGGCGCTGTTGACGCCGGAAGAGCGTGCCGAACTGGTGCGTGCAAGCTGCGGCGATCTTCTGGCGCAGCGCCAATGCCAGCTTTCGGTCATCAGCTTTGACGGGCTGGCTGTGGAAGCCGCAAAGGCGGCGGGCGCGAGCCTGTTTGTGCGCGGTCTGCGCAATGGCTCCGATCTTGACTACGAAATGGAAATGGCCGGCATGAACCGCGCCATGGCCCCCGGCGTGCAGACGGTGTTTGTCGCCGCCAGCCCCGGTGTTGGCCATATTACCGCAACATTGGTGCGGCAAATCGCCCAGATGGGCGGCGATGTCACGCCGTTTGTGCCAGCACGTGTCGCAGAAGCCCTGCGCGCCAGGTTAAAATCCTGACATTCCTTCCCTCAACCCCGTTCAAAAAGGCTTTGCCCCCGATGATCTCTCGTAGAAACGCTCTTGCAATAGCTGCAACTTTGCTCGTTGCCAGCCCCGCCTTTGCGGCTGAAAGCACCAAGGATGTGGTGCATCTTTATACAAAACACGGCATGGTGACGATCCAGCTTCGCCCCGATCTGGCACCCAAAACCGTCAAGCAGATCGAGACCTTGACCAAACAGGGCTTCTACAATGGCCTGAAATTCCACCGCGTCATTGACGGTTTCATGGCGCAAACCGGCGATCCGACCGGCACCGGGGCTGGCGGCTCGAAGCTGCCCAATGTGCCGGCTGAATTCAACAAGACCAACTTTGGCCGTGGCAGCCTTGGCCTGGCGCGGGCCAGTGATCCCAATTCAGGCAATTCGCAGTTTTTCATCTGCTTTGCCGACGCGAGCTTTCTCGACGGCAAATACACCTATTTCGGCCAGGTGCTGCATGGCATGAAGGTCGTCGATCAGATCAAGAAGGGTGCCAGCGGCAGTGGCACGGTGGACAACCCCGATATCATCGTGAAAATGGTGATGGCGGCTGATGACCACAAGTGAGGCAGGCGGGGGCAATTGCCCCCGGCGCTTTGCCGCTTTAAGATGAATGCGAGACTTCAGCCTCGGGCACGCCTGGCGCGTGCGGCGCGGCCTTTTTTCAGGGAAAAACCATGTCTGACACATCCAACACACTGACGCTTGAAACCACCAAAGGCCCGGTTGTCATCAAAATGCGGCCCGACCTTGCCCCCGGCCACGTCGCCCATATCAAGAAACTGGTTGGCGAGGGGTTTTATGACGGCGTGGTGTTTCACCGGGTCATCGACGGCTTCATGGCCCAGACCGGCTGCCCGCATGGCACCGGCACCGGCGGCTCGAAATATCCCAATTTGAAGGCCGAGTTCAACAGCGCCCCGCACGTGCGCGGCACCGTGTCGATGGCCCGCGCCCAAAGCCCCGACAGCGCCAATTCGCAGTTTTTCATCTGCTTTGATGACGCCAGCTTCCTCAACCGGCAATATACCGTGTGGGGCGAAGTGACGAGCGGCATGGAAAATGTCGACAAAATCAAGCGCGGCGAACCGGTGCGCGAACCCGACAAGATTGTGAGCGCCAAGCTGAGCTGAAGAAGGCAGTTTCGCGACGCGTATCACGCGCCGTCATGGTGAGGAGCGCAGCGAGGAAGCGATCCAGAGGTTTCAGTAGACCCCTGGATGGCTTTGTTCCTCGCCATGACGGGGAAAATGCGCTAGTTTTTCAACGCAGAACCGGGACGCAACCCCATGCACATCAAAAAGCTGCACCTGAAAAACTTCCGCCGCTTTGAAGACGCAACCTTTGAATTCAAGGAAGGTTTCAACCTGCTCATTGGCGAGAATGGGTCGGGGAAGTCGAGTGTTTGGTGGGCACTATTGATCGGTATGTCCGATTTTGGCGAAATACAGGGCGAAGGTTTTTCACTCGATGGTGCCCCGTCTCCAGCCGACGTCAGAACACCTTCCAAATCAATCAAAGGCAAAATACGCTTTGATCCAGTGTTTCCTTGTGAGATTATATCATGGCTTGAAACTCTGGATAGGCAATCATTAGAGTCATTTCATTTCCGCGATATTAGTGGATCTGGAAAAGAAA
>DAICZI010000387.1 GCA_027311205.1 Beijerinckiaceae bacterium
CCAACATAGAAGAAAATACGCCAGCCCCAGGCGACGTAGGCTGCAGGCGTCATCATGGATTTGACCACAATCACCGATCCGAAGCCCAAAAGCAGGCCAATCGGAATGGCAAACCCGACCCACGCGCCCCAGAAGGCACGGTATTTGGAATGGGCGGCTTGTTCGACCACCCAGGTGGCGGCAGTGCCGAATTCGGCACCAAAGCTGATGCCCTGCGCCAGGCGGAAAACGATCAGCAAGACCGGCGCGAGCACCCCTATGCTGTCATAGGAGGGAGTGAGGCCGATCAGCAATGTGCTGACGCCCATCAGCATCAAGGCATAGACCATCGCATTCTTGCGGCCCTGGCGGTCAGCGATGTTGCCGAAAATATAAGCGCCCAGCGGGCGAATGATGATGCCGATCCCATAGACACCAATGGCAGCGGCCACTGCGGCCAAGCCGGGCAACTTGAAGAACACGCCGCCCCAAACCGTTGCGGCAATGACGCCTGTGACAAGAAAGTCATATTGCTCGATCACCGATCCAATGATGCTGGCAAATGCAACTTTGAATATTTGAGCATCTGTAGGACTACCACCGACAGGTAGCGTGGTTGAATTTGACATGGACTTGGTTCCTCCCTGGCAGGATTGCTTTTGTCGAAACGAAGCGTGGTCGCTTTCTACATGGAAGACAAGCCTGTTTCATTTACATATCTGCTATTGACAGTAAATATAGCTTGTATCAGCAATTTCATACTTGAAACTACCGATTTCGCCCCCCATGTCGAAACTTTATTCGGCCCCACCCGCTTTCCACCACGATAGCGCCGCAAAATCCGCTTTGCCAGCCCTTTGCTGCAAAAATGTCGCAGGTGGCCCTGCTGCCAGTGGATACGCCGGGCGGGGTGGCTCTTGTGGTCCAAAGCCAGGTGGATTGTGTGGCCGTTCGAACGAAGCCACAGCCCATGTGAGAATTGCCGTATATTTGGTTGTCTCGTGGACAGAAAATGCCACGAGCGCGACCGGGGAGTGGTACAAGGCGTTGCCAGTATCGAGCTTTCAAGAGGTCAACATGTCCACAAGGCTTTTCCTCGGCAGGCTTCTCGGGCTCTATCTCATCGCCATCGCGCTCGGGATGCTGGTCAACCGACGCCGCGCCCTGGAGGCGATCGACGAAATGGCGCGCAGTGGGCCGTGGATGCTGTTTTCAGGCATGGTCGCGACCGCAGCAGGTTTGGCCCTTGTGCTTGCCCATGACGTCTGGAGCGGCGGTGCTTTGGCTTTTGCCGTCACCGTCATAGGCTGGGTGGCGCTTCTCAAAGGGTTGGCGCTGCTGCTGGTTCCTGCCGAGCGGATCGCTGCCACCTACAAGGGCCTTGGCTTCACGAAGTTTTTCAAGGTCTGGATGACCGGCGTGCTGGCGGTGGGACTCTGGATGACGTGGCAAGGCTTTACCGGCTGACCGAGGTGCAGGTCGGCCCGACTTTTACCGCTGTTCCCAGAGATGATCACTTGATCAAGCCGATAGCGCGGCTGACGCCTCGCAGAGGTGCGGGCATCATGAGGCGTGAACGAGCGATGCTGCTGGTTGACGATCAAGCGCACTCAAGGGCCAGCCAGTTGCGCGCCCATCTGCGTGCGGCGATTGTTTCGGGCGACCTCCCGCCCGGCACCAACCTGCGCTGCCATCTGGTGACACTCCCGGAATCCCTGAAAGCTTAGGCGCAGGAGCCTGCATCAAAGCCAAACAGCCGCGCTGGGGTCTCGCAAAGGATCTTGAGCCGGTCATCCCGTCGCGGAACGAGGTCGGCGAACAGGGTCAACAGCGGGGCATAGTCGACACGTTCCGGGGCGCGCAGAAATGGCCAATCAGAGTCCCACATGCAGGCATCGGGCGTGAAAGCCTCCAGCAAAGCACGAACGAACGGCCACGTATCTTCGTAGGGGTGCGACTGTCCGGAGAATTTGACATAGCCCGACAGCTTGACGCTGGCCCGTCCGCTGCGCCCCAGCGCCAGCAAGGCCTGGAAGGCAGGTTGTTGCAGGCCCAAAGAAGGATCAGGCCTGCCACAATGGTCAATCAGCAAGCGCAGGCGCGAGGCTTGCAGAAGCGGCAGGATGGCAAGCAACTGCTCCTCCTGCACCTGAATTTGCAGGAACATGTCAAGTTGTTCCAGTTTTGCAAGCAGAGCCTGTGTTTCAAGATAATAAGCAACGCCGTGAAACGTCAGGTTAAATGCCACGCCGACGACCCCGAGCGCTTTCAGGTGCTTTAATGCGTCGATCCCGATGTCATGCGGCACCACGGCGACGCCCTTGAGACGACCCGCACTTGCGGCAATGGCGGCGAGCATGCAGCGATTGTCCTCGCCATAGCCGGAATTAGGCTGCACCAGCAGAGCGTGGCGCACGCCGTGCGCGCGCATGACATGC
>DAICZI010000388.1 GCA_027311205.1 Beijerinckiaceae bacterium
GCCTGTCACGCTCGCTGGGCTTTAACAAAGGCAAAAAGGGCAACGGCGCCAAGAGCCTGATTGAATCCTTCCGTTATCCGCGCCGAGGTCCCGGCATGATGTGGGAAGCCGCCCGTGACAAAATCCGCGCCCATGGTGGCGAGGTTTTGATGGGACGCGAAGTCACCGGACTCACCTTTGACGAAAACCGCAAGGTCTGGACCATCGCCATTCGCGATGCCGAGGGCCGCGCCGCGTGCTTCGAGGCGCTGAATGTGATTTCATCGGCCCCGATCCGCGAATTGATGGCGAACCTGAAGCCAACACCGATCAGCCTTTTTCAGGCCCGCGCCTTGCAATATCGTGATTTTCTCACAGTGGTGCTGATGGGCACATCCAGCATCAACCTGCCCGACAACTGGGTTTATATTCACGACCCATCAGTCAAGGTCGGGCGCGTGCAGAATTTCCGTTCATGGTCGCCGGAAATGATTCCCGATGGCGTCTCGACCTGCCTTGGCCTCGAATATTTCTGCTTTGAGGGCGACGGCTTGTGGAATGCCAGCGACTCCGAATTGATCGAGCTTGCCAAGCAGGAAATCACCAAAATTGGCCTGATGCGGGCCGAAGACGTCGCCGATGCCTCCGTGGTGCGTCAGGCCAAGGCCTATCCGGTCTATGATGATGATTATGCCCGCAATGTCGAGGTGATCCGCACCGAAATCGCCCTGCGCTATCCTGGCCTGCATCTGGTCGGGCGCAACGGCATGCACAAATACAACAATCAGGACCACGCCATGATGACCGGCTGGCTGACGGCGCTCAATATCATGGCGGGCGAAAAAATTCATGACGTCTGGCAGGTCAACGAAGACGCCGAATATGGCGAGGCCGGTGTTTCGGGCGCGCAGCAGGCACTTGGCGGGCTGCGCGAAGTCCCACGCAAGGTAGCGTAGGGCACCAGAGCGCCAGACTGGTGCGTCTCTTGATGAGCGCTAGTCTGCCCCAAACACCCTGGCGAATATCGTGTCGACGTGTTTGAGGTGATAGGCGAGGTCGAACAGGTCTTCGAGTTCGCTCGCGCTGAGAGCTTTGCTGACTTGCGGGTCGGCTTTCAGCAGCGTCAGGAAGTCGCCTTCACCGCGCCAGACAGGCATGGCGTTGCGTTGCACCAGATGGTAGGCCTCCTCGCGCGAGACACCCTTCTGGGTGAGCGCCAGCAGCACCCTTTGCGAATGGATCAGACCGCCGAGGCGGTTGAGGTTTTTCGCCATGTTCTCTGGATAGACCACCAGTTTCTCAATGACGCCGGTGAGCCGGGCCAAAGCGAAATCCAGCGTGATGGTCGCGTCAGGCCCGATCATCCGCTCGACCGAGGAATGGGAAATATCGCGTTCATGCCAGAGCGCGACATTCTCCAGGGCGGGCACCACCATGCCGCGCACCAGACGCGCGAGGCCCGTGAGGTTCTCGGTCAGAACCGGGTTGCGCTTGTGCGGCATGGCCGACGAGCCCTTCTGGCCCGGGGAGAAATATTCCTCCGCTTCCAGCACCTCGGTGCGTTGCATGTGGCGGATTTCGGTGGCCAGACGCTCGATCGACGAGGCGATGACGCCGAGCGTTGCAAAAAACATCGCGTGGCGATCACGCGGGATCACCTGGGTTGACACCGGCTCGACCGTCAACCCCATTTTTGCGGCGACATGGGCTTCGACGCGCGGATCAATATTGGCGAAAGTGCCGACCGCGCCTGACAGGGCGCAGGTGGAAATATCCTTGCAAGCCGCCTCCAGTCTGGCGCGGTCGCGGGAAAATTCGGCATAGGCCTGCGCCAGTTTCAGCCCGAAAGTCACCGGTTCGGCATGAATGCCATGCGAGCGCCCGATCACCGGGGTCATCTTATGTTCCAGCGCACGCTTTTTCAGCGCGGCGAGCAAATGGTCAATATCGGCCAGCAGCAGAAGGGAGGCGCGCTTCAGTTGCACGGAAAGGCAGGTGTCGAGCACGTCGGACGAGGTAATGCCCTGATGCACAAACCGCGCCTCGGGGCCGATGAATTCGCCAAGGTGCGTCAGGAAGGCGATGACATCGTGCTTGGTTTCACGCTCGATCTCGTCAATCCGCGCCACGTCAAACGTGACATGCCCGGCCTTGGCCCAGATGGCTTTGGCCGCAGCCTCTGGAATGACGCCGATTTCGGCCAGCGCATCGCAGGCATGCGCCTCGATCTCGAACCAGATGCGAAACCGCGTCTGCGCCTCCCAGATCGCAACCATCTCGGGGCGGGAATAACGCGGAATCATGATGTGCGGCACCTTTCTGGGCTTGAAACAAGCCCGGTGTCTAGCACCCGCTCTGCGTGGTCACAAGCTGAGGTTCAGGCCGCTTTGGCCTCATAGCCCGCGGCCTCAACAGCTTTCACGAGGTCTGCCACGGAC
>DAICZI010000389.1 GCA_027311205.1 Beijerinckiaceae bacterium
GCGCCGATCCTGATGCAGGTTTCGACCACTTGGTGATGCTCGTCATGTGACAAGGTGGGGCTTTCGCCCGTGGTGCCAACCGGCACCAGCCCCTGCGTGCCCTGGTTGATTTGCCAATCCACGAGGCTTTCATAGGCGGCGTGGTCGAAACGGCCGTCCTTGAACGGCGTCACCAAAGCGGTGAGCGATCCCTTGAGCGCGCTTCTCGTAAAATGTGCCATGGCCGCGTTTCCTGAAAATTGGCTTTGGAGGTGAAGATGCGCCCTCTTAGCGCCTTCCGGCGCATCCGCAAAGCCCCCGTATGGTTAGCAAAGATTTAAGGCTGCCGGGTGATGATCTCATAATTGCCATCTTTTAAGAAATTGATATGCCATGGCTTGGATAAACAGAAAGCGCCTTGCGGCGCTGGTCGTGCTGTTATCTTTATCCAGCCCTGCGTTGGCTTTTGCCGGCCAGCAGGGGGGGGTATGTGAGCGCAAAATCGGCCCAGGGGCACTGGGCACGGGCAGCCTTGGTCACCCATCCGTGTCGTTGCCTGCCGCTCCGCCCAACCTCACGCCCAGTCTCAGCGGCGTTTTGGCCCTTTACCGCCAGGGTAATATCCGGCTGGCCGATGCGCTTGGCGCGCAATTGCCCGGTGCGCAGGCTCACATCGCGGCGCAATGGGCGGCGATAGCGCTGCAACCGCGCCTGATGGGCTCGTCGAGGCTGATCGGCTTCCTCGACGCCCATCCGCATTGGCCAGCCCGGCCTTGGGTGCGGCGGCAGATTGAGGCGGCGCTTTATATGGAGAAGCCCGGCCCCCTGAAGAGCCTGCAATATTTCTCCAGCCACCCGCCACGCTCGCCGCTGGGCACCATGGCGCTGGCGGACACCTATCTGGATGTCGGGGACAAGGACGCGGCGGCGCTGCTGGTGCGCCCCCTCTGGCGGCGCAGGAAGCTGACGCACTGGGCCGAACGCCAGTTCATCGCCACTTTCAAGGATCAGATCAACGCGAACGATGATGATCGTCGCGCCGAACGCATGGCCTTGAAGCAGCATTTCGCCGCCGCCCTGCGTGCCGCAGCACGCGATGGCAAGGATGAAATTGCGCTGGTGCAGGCAAGCGCGGCGCTGATGCGCCATCAGGGTGCCGATGCTTTGATTGCCAAACTCCCCGCCGCCAAGCGCGCCAGCCCGTTGCTGCGTTACGGCAAGGCGAGCGTACTGCTTGGGCAGGGCAAGCTTGATCAAGCTGCCAGCCTCATGCTGGAGGCACCGCAGGATGCCAACAGCCTGCTGGTGCCCGACCAATGGTGGCGGCTGCGGCGTCAGATTGCCCGCGCGCTGCTTGATCGCCACCAGGCGGCGCTGGCCTACAAGCTCTGCGCGACGTCGCCCGCTCAAGGCAACCGTGAGCGTGTCGATACTGAATTTCATGCAGGCTGGATCGCGCTGCGCTATCTCGACCAACCAGAATTGGCTGCCCGGCACTTTGCCGCCCTGGTGATCATCGCCAGAACGCCGATGTCCATGACGCGCGGCAATTATTGGCTTGGTCGGGCGATGGATGCCGAGGGCCATGCCAATCAGGCACAGCTTTATTATGCCCGAGCGGCGCGCCAATCAAACTTCTATTATGGCCAGTTGGCCGAGGCACGGCTCACCGCGCCTTTGCCGCCAGCGATGCACGCACCTGTTGCCGCGAATGCCGGGCCTTCGCGTGTCGTCATGCTGGCCAGGGCCTATTTTGATGCCGCCGCGCCAGATCTGGCGCGCAAATTGCTGGCAGCGGATGCGGCCAGCGCCCGCCCTGGCGAACTTGCCAGATTGGCAAACTATATCCACCGGCGCGACGATCCGACCCTGGCCACGAAAATTGGCAAGATTGCTGACCGGCGCGGCCTGTCGCAGGGCACGCTTGCGTTTCCTGCGCATGGCTTGCCGGATTTTGTGCCCCTGGCTGATCGGGCCAGCAGAGCCTTGCTCTATGCCATCGCGCGGCAGGAAAGCACCTTTCAGCCGCAATTGGTTTCGACGGCAGGCGCGCGCGGTCTGATGCAACTGATGGTGCCGACCGCCAGGCGCACCGCATCTATGGAGAAAGTTGCATTCGATCTCAACCGGCTGACCTCGGACCCAGCCTATAATCTGCAACTGGCGGCGGCTTTTCTGGGCCTGCTTGAGCATGAGCAGCGCGGGTCGCTGGCGCGCACGCTGGCTGCCTATAATGCTGGCGGGGGCAGGGTGAGCCAGTGGATTGCCGCGCATGGCGACCCGGCCAATTCCGATGTCGATCCGGTCGATTGGGTTGAGGCGATTCCGATTGATGAAACCCGCGATTATGTCGAGCATGTCATGGCCAATGTTGGCGTCTATCGTCGGCTTTTTGGCGAGGCGCTCCCGAGTTCAGCCAAAATC
>DAICZI010000038.1:0-9436 GCA_027311205.1 Beijerinckiaceae bacterium
CGCCAAACGAGATGCCACCTGGTGTCACGACAGCCCGCGCGCGCCGCGCCGAGTGACACTGGATATTGACTGCGACAGGCACAAGCGTGATGTGGGTTGCGGCGATTTCGACATGGACTGCGAACGCCGTCGAGCGCCCGCCGAGCCCTTGCGGGCCGATGCCAAGCCCATTGACCGCCTCCGAAAGCTGGGCTTCGATTTTGGCTCCCTCCGGGTCAGCGCAGATCGATCCAATTGCGCGCGTCGCGGCAATCTTGGCCAGATGCATGCATAGGTCCTACGTGCCGCCCAGGCCGACACCGACAATTGTTGGCGGGCAGACGCGTCCGCCAGATTCAATCACTCTGTCAATGACGAAGCGCTTTGCTGCCTTGATCCCGTCGGCGGGCGGAAACATCTTGATGTAAGAGCCGCTCTCCGAGCCCGATCCATTTGGAATCATTTCGATATCTATGGTCTCTTCACGCTCGTCAAAATCGAAATTGATAATGGGCACCCGCAGGCCGCAGGATGTGTGCTCATTGAATCGGGTGATCGGATGCACGACCGAAGAGCGCAGCGGATGTTCGTGCGTCGCCCGTTCGCATCCCCGCTGAATCGCTTGCTTCAGCGCGGAACCGTCAAAACTCACGTCCCGACCGATTGTCACATTATAGATGGGTATCCCGGTGTCCTGACAAAGCAAATTGCGCGTGCGTTCAGCCACCGCGACATTCTGGATCATCGTGCCCAGAATTGCCTTGCCGGTGTCGCTTGTTTCGTTGCCAAGCAAGCGGTCAAACCCCGTCTTCACGTCGTCCGGCAACAATTTCAGCGCCCGAATGTAGAGAGTCTTGCTGATGTCTTCGATTTCCTTGAGATTGACCTCCATAACGCCCTCCTAGAAGATCAGACTTAAGCCCGATAACGCGACGCCAATTGCCACGACACGGCGGAAAGTGGATTCGTTGAAGAGGCCAAACAGGCTCCAGCCAAGCCAAACGCCTGCCAGCAGGGCGGGCAATGCCAGCACAATCAGCCACAGCCCGGATCGGTCCAGACCAAAGACGCCAATCGTCAACAATGTCGCGACTTGCGCAACAATGATATAGGGTTGGTACACCGCTCGGGCTTCCTTTGGCGGCCAGCCGCGCAATTGCGTCCAGATCATCGGAAGCACCCCGGAAAATCCTCCCAAGCCACCAAGTATGCCGCCAACGAAGCCAACCGTGGCATCCGCTGCACGACCGCCCCTCGCGGTGCTGGGAAGGTGATGCACCACCAAAGCGTAGATGCCAAAGATGACGAGCAAAGCGCCAAGAATGTGCTTCAGCATGGCCAAATCGAGGCTGGCCAGCAGCCGTACGCCTAACGGGATGCCGAGCAGACATCCCACCACAAAGGGCCACAGCCTGCTGAATATGATCAAGCGGCGCATCGGCCAGACCATGCCGCTGTGCAAAATGGCACCGCACCCGACAACAAGTGTCGTCGTTTGCACGGGCGTAAGGCGATGCAGCCAGATCGACGATGCTGCCAAGGCAAATCCAAATCCCCCGGCACCCGCAACAAATGCGCCAAGGAATGCGCCGGTCCAAAGAACCATCAGATAGTTGAAGGTCAGGGGGCTGGTCATGACGAACCCATCTGAACATTGAGCAAAAAGAGCAGGCCGCAGGCAAGCGCGAAGGCGAAACATACCGCGATTGTCGCCGCCGTGCGTTCACGCAAGTCGAGAAACTCGATGGCAAGAAGTCGCACGCCGCAGGCCAGATGGACGGCGAGCGAAGTGACCAAGCCAACTTCGACCACCTTGATGATGGGGTTATCCGTGACATTCATGAAGCGCTCGAAGGCGTTCGCACCTGAAAGCGCGGTGCCTAGAGCCAGAAAATGCGCTGGCAAAAAAACTGTAAGCGCGAGCCCGGACAGACGATGAATGAGTGCGGCCACAAGGCCTGCTGGGAGCTGCGATCGCATGAAGCTTGTTGATCGTTTCATGCCACATAGACCCCAATGGCTGCGCGCAAACCCAATGCGAGCAAAAGCAATGCAAAAGCAAAGAGCGTGGCATCAATGCGGTGGCCCCGCCAGCCGAGCCATTCGCGCAGAATATTGCGCAGCCCTATGGGCCCGTGAATGGCGGCCGCGATCACAAACACCGAATAAAGCGCGTGGAAAGCCAAGTTGCCATGGGTGCGCTGGAGAATATGACCTGCGGTCAAGCCCTGCTGCGCCGCATAGAGTATTGTCACAAGATGGATCGTGACCGCAAACGCCAGGATGACCGCAGTTATTCGTTGCGCGATGAACAGGCCAGAATTCATGTTGTGCCCTTCATGGCGGCGCGCGCCGAAGCGCGTTTCAGGCCAGCGATCGCGTAAGTTGGCGCGAGATTTTTGGGGCAGCCTTCCGTGCCGCTCAGGTGGGTATGGCAGGAATGGCATCCTCCAACTGCAGCGACGGCCGCCAGGCGCTCCGATTGCCCCTTGTCGCGCACGTCATTGACCAGTGTCCAGGCACGGTTCAGGGCGGCCGGGCCAAGATAATCGTGATCCCAGGCGACGACGTCACAGGCCGAATAGCAAACGCCGCAGCCAATGCACTCAATCCCCGCATCAGCGGCCTGCCGCTCGGCGTTGTCTGGCTTGACGATAACAAAATCGGCCTCCGGTGCGCTTCCGGGCTCGAAAACGCCCTTGGCCTTTTGCCATTTTTCAAAAAACGTCGTCATGTCGACGACGAGGTCCTTGACGACGGGCAGATTGCGCAAGGGTTCCAGCGTCAACATCCCCTTTTTTGCAACTGCGGACACGCGGGTTCGGCATGTCCAACGCGGCGCGCCGTTCACGGTCATGGCGCAAGAACCGCACATTCCAACGCGGCAAGCGTAGCGGTAAGCGAGATCGGGCTCGTGGCCCCTCTGGATTTCGGTAACAACGTCAAGAACAGTCTGCGCCGCACGCGTCACCAGGCTGAAGGATTGAAACCCCCCCACTTTCTGGCCTCGCCAAATCCGGACCGTGAGTTCGGTCCCCGTCATCGCTGCATGCCCCATTTTTCAACCGTCCTGGTTTCAATGGTGCGAAACAGGACCGATTCCACGAGCAGCCCGATCATGATGACCGTCAAAAGGTCGGCGAAAACACTTGACGTGTTAAGCTCTTCGCGCGCTTCGAATATGTACCAGCCCAGCCCGCCGGACCGCGAGGAGACGCCAAATACGAGCTCCGCCGCAATCAGCGTTCGCCAGGCGAAAGCCCAGCCAATCTTGAGCCCAGTCAAAATCGATGGAAAAGCTGCAGGCATAAGCACTGTTACGACATAGCGAACACCGCTCAAGCCGTAATTGCGCCCGCTCATCCGCAAAGTTTCGGGAACCGAACGAAAACCCGAACTGGTATTGAGCGCGATGGCCCAGAGCACGCCGTGCACAAGCACAAAAACCAGCGAGGGCGTGCCAAGACCAAACCAGATCAGCGCCAGCGGCAACAATGCGATGGCGGGCAAGGGGTTGAATATCGCGGTAAGCGTCGAGAGTATGTCATCGCCCAGTCGCGTCGAAACCGCCAGGGTCGTGAGCACTGCCGCCAGCGCGACGCCTGCCGCATAACCCATCAGGAGCACCTCAAGGGACGATTTGGTGCGCCTGAGCAATGTCCCGTCGCCAAAGTCGTGAATCATCACCTTGAGGGTGTCAGTCAGAGTGGGAAACAGCAGCGAGTTGTGCAACCAAAGCGCGTAGAGCTGCCAGATCAGCGCCAACGCGGCCAGGATCGCGCACCGCCGAAATAGTACATTGTCAAGCAACCGCTGCAGCGGCGAAAGTGGACGCACAACCGCGCCGACAGAACTCGCATCAACCGGGATTCGATCGAATTCCGGGCGCACGACTTGTTGCGTTTTCACAATTCCACTGCTGCTCATACAAGCGCCTCAGGTTGTTTCGCCTCGGCCTCGCCTTCGAAAACGAGGTTGTGGATTCTCTTCGAGAGCAGACCAAATGCCGCGTCGTCAAGCGGTTGGCCGTAGACATAGCTTGAATTCAGCTCGGCCCGGACCCGTCCCGGATGCGGCGAAAGCACAAGGATGCGGGACCCAACGCGTATGGCTTCCTCGATAGAATGCGTCACGAACAAAACTGTGAATCGCAATTGATCCCAAAGCGCAAGGAGATCCTCCTGCATCCTGCGGCGCGTGAGAGCGTCAAGCGCCGCGAAGGGCTCGTCCATCAGCAAGATATCCGGCTCCATTGCCATGGCCCGCGCAATGGCCACCCGCATTTTCATGCCGCCCGAAAGCATATGCGGATAGGAATCCACGAATTTGGTCAGGCCCACTTTGCTCAAAGCGGCAAGAGCGCGTTCGCGAGCTTCCTTGCCCCTGAACCGGCCCGTCGCTTTCATCGGGAACAGCACATTGCCAAGAGCTGTCTTCCATGGCATCAATTGCTCAAATTCCTGAAAGACCATCATCCTGTCCGGGCCGGGTTTCACAACTTTTCTGCCACGCAGGAAAATATCGCCCTCGATTGGCGCCATGAAGCCGCCGATAGCCTTGAGCAAGGTGGATTTCCCGCAGCCCGACGGCCCCAAAATAACGAAGCGATCACTCTCGTAAACTTCAAGATTGATGCGGTAAGTCGCGGTTACAAGGTGCCGCGGCGTCTTGTATTGGAGCGTGACGCCGCGGACATCCAGAACAAGACTGCCATCCTCCGTCATATTTGGATTGTCCGGCATTCAATTGCCCGTGATCGGCGGGGTCTCTGAAAAAAACAAATCGTTGATCGAAGTCGCCGTGTGCTTTATGAGCCCGATTTTCTTCATGAATTTTGCAAACTCGAGAACTTTTTGCGGCTCTATATCCCACTTGTTTTCCGGGTCCTTGATCATTTTTTCAACTTCAGCCTGGGTCAGCGAAGATTTTTTTTGCGTCGAAAGATAAATTTTCGCCGTTTGCGCAGGATGCTGTTTGATAAACGTCTCCGCATCATTCAGGGCTAACTGAAAGGCAGTAACGACTTTGGGATTTGCGCTCACAAACCTTTTTGTCGCCCACAGGCAGTTGAAAGTATGCGGACCGCCAAGAACCTTGAAGCTGTCCAGCACACGATGGACCTTCGGGTTCTTCAGTTCTTCATACATGAAGGGCGCCGACGTAAAGTGTGCGGTGATGCCCGCCGTCCCATTCAGAAGCGCGGATAGACCATCGGGATGGGACATTGATACGGTGAGTGGATCCAACTTGTTATAGTTCTTCTGTCCAAATTCCTTGGCCGCCGCCATGTCGAGAATAATCGCTTGAATTGACACCTTGACTGCAGGCAGAGCAATGCGGTCTTTCTCGGTGAAGTCCTTTAACGAGTGTACGGCTGGATTTGTCGTGTTCAGATAAAGTGGCATGGAATTCATGCATTCCAAACCCTTGACCCCGAGGTTGTCGCGCGTCCGGTCGGTAATCACCAACATCGGGGCTACGCCGCCCGAGGCAATATCCAGGTTGTCGGAAATCAACGCCTCGTTCATGGGTGGCCCGCCCGTGAAGGAAAGCCAGTGCGGCGTAATCTCAACCCCCTCCTGTTTGCCGCGCTTAACAAGGAGGTTTAGCACTTTCATCAAGGTTAGCGGAAGGTACGATATTCCGTATTCCTGGGCGATCCTGACATTCATCGCTCGTGCGGTCTGGGCTCCGCCTAAGGCAATTGCCGCAGAAACGAGCACGGCGCTCGACAGGGTTGCTTTTGAGTGCTGCATCGCTTCCTCCGCCCGAATTGTTGGCCAATTTTGAGTTCGGCTAGCTGGCACGCGCGACGCGGCCAGCGGCAAGGTGTGAGCGGGCACGTTTTGAACGGCCAGATCTAGCCTGACCCCGCCAGCCAAACACCCGGCTGGGCGCAACCCCATTGCACCGCGCCAGTGCAGCCACGGTTACGCCCGCAGCAAAGCTCTCCTCGACGATCCGCACCTTGTCCGAACAAGACCACAGCCGCCGCACGGCGCCAACCAAAACTTCAGACCCAACCATCCTGATGACCTTAAGTATGAACTTAAGTTCACATTCTCCCAAAAAACCAACCCGCCCAGCAACGCCTGTCAGACCGGACGCTTACGAGAGCAGAACCTGCCGTGCACTGCCAAGGTCACGGAAGCGGGCGAAGATGAGATGAATAACCTCCTGGAGACGCGCATCAGGATCAAGGCCAAGCCCCGCTTCACGATGCCAGATGTAGCCGAAGCGAACCGATAGGCGCAGTTCGCCCCGGCTGGCCTTGGACCGGGCGGCGTCCAACATCCGGGTGCGCAACACGCCGAGTTCGAACTCGCTGATGCTGCCTTTCATGCCCAGGAGCAGGCGATCATTCGGTCGACACGGATTGTAGACCCCCTCGACATCAATGACGCGCGCTTCGACAAGGCCACATAATTCAAGCATGTGATGCCAATCACGAGCGTTTCGCGCGAGCCGCGACGCATCGAGGCATAGAACGGCACCGACCTCGCCGGCGCATAGCCATGCCACCAGGCGGTCGAAGCCGGGGCGCGCCACCGATCCGCTTGCTGATCGACCGAGATCGTCGGCGATGATTTCCATAACCACAAAACCGTGTTGGCGGGCGACGTCGACCAGATCATATTGACGCCGCTTGCTCTCCAAGTTGGTCATAACCTGGGACGGCGTCGACTGGCGAACATAGACGACAGCCTTCCTCATGAGGATAATCGCGGGAATCGTTTCAGCGCTTGTCATCGGCAAGCTCCTGACGCTGAGGCCGACCGCCTGCATGAGGATCTGAGCCAGCGCCGAAATGATCTTGTTTGGCTCGGCAGGCGCCAGCGCTTGCAGTCTGATGTTGTCGAATAACAGGTTCAACTGCCGAGCCGACTCCGCTGCCGGTGCCGTTGGAGACTGCATTGCTTTCGTCCGGAACGATCGTAATATTGCTCCGGCAGTTTGTAGGTTTGATCGCGGCTATCAACAGGCGCTCCAACCTTACGAGTCCGGCCAGATCAACGCGCGGCGCGCCAAGGATCATCGCGGCGCAAATCGCGGGATGAAGCGTCCAACCGGCCATCGGCCGACGAAACTGGCTGTTAGCAGGCTCGAAAATCGGCGGGGAGCGCGCCGCCGCTAAATATTCCATTATCGAGACCTGCAAATTAAATGGCGTCGATCCCTTCGTCTCTATGGCCGACGTCATCGAGAAAATCGCATTGGGCTGGCCCAACACCCGTCTTGACGAACTCATGCCCAGGGCATCGCCAAACGCCAAACATGCAGCCGTAACACGTGCCGCCTGAACTACCGCGGCCTTGGCGCAAAGCTTGCGAATGGGCTGTGAATTGGCGTTGAGAAATCCAATTGGCGGCCCGTTTTTTTGCCTCCTGAGGGGAGGGAAGAGTTTGGCTCGCCTTCGCGACACGTTTTCTCCCGGCGCTGCACCAGGGCTTTCAACGGAACTACTGGCGCAGATTGTTGCGCTTGTTCAGGCGAATCCGGCTTCTGGCAGTGACCACCTCAGGGGAGGGTGATGGCAGCGAGGTCGCAGGTGAGCGCAACATGCTGCGGAAAAACCTGCGCATGTCGTGAAAACCCTCAAAGCCAAGTGTCGTTGCCAGATGAAATACCGGCATCGTCGATACCGCACACGAACTGGCGACACTGCGGGCCGTGCCAAAGGCGATATCGAGGGGTTGTTTGAGCGCATAATCCGCCACGGCAGCCGTGCAGGGTGCACATTCAGATCGACAGCGGATCAGTCGTCCGCGAAGTTCCACAGGGTCACCTGGCGGTCGCAATGACGGGTTTGTGCCCTCGCTGGCGACTATCAGTGACGGCAGAACCGGCTCACTGATGTCTCGCAATCTCTTTTGTAGGGTTCCCGGCATAATCCTGACTCCCTGTTGGGCAAAACTGGCATGATGAGCCGACGTGGCGCGACAGTACCTCCGCTCCCGCAGCAGGCGGCGGTCATTTCGCTGTCGTGGTGCGGCTTTCGCCATGCAGTTCGTGTTCCAGCATGCTCAGCCCGGCACCCCCGGCCATGTGATACATCAAGGTTTCGAGGGTGAGTTCTGATCGGGGCTTGTCGAGGCCGACTTCGCCGCGCCCAAGGACCATGAAATGATCGCCGACCAGAAACGCGTGATGGGGATTATGGGTGATGAAGATCACGCCAATGCCCTGCTCGCGCGCGGCCTGGGCGATGTAGCGCAACACAAGGCCCGATTGCGCGACACCCAGCGCCGCAGTGGGTTCGTCAAGGATCAGCACGCGGGCGCCAAAATGCACCGCCCGGGCAATCGCCACCACCTGACGCTGGCCACCCGAAAGCGTACCGACCGGCTGTTCAAGATTTTCGAGATTGATGCCCATGCGGTGCAGCTCATCCCCGGCGGCAGCCCACATTTTGGCGATATCCAGCCGCCGGAACAGGCCCTTGCCCTTCACCAGTTCCGAACCAAGGAAGAAGTTGCGCCAGACTGGCAGCAAGGGCACGAGAGCCAGCGTCTGATAAACGGCGGCAATGCCGAGATCGAGCGCCTCGCGCGGCGATGAAAACCGGCGAGGCTGGCCATCAACCAGATAGTCACCGTCGTCATGGGCAAACAGCCCTGCGATGATCGAGATCAATGTCGATTTTCCTGCGCCATTGTCGCCGAGGATGCAGGTGACTTCGCCCTGGCGGACGGCCAGATTCACGCCACGAAGCGCGCTGATGTTGCCATAGGTCTTGCCGACGCCCTTGAGTTCAATGATTGGTTTATCGGTGCTGGCCATATCACTTCCCCCTTGTCGAGCGCGTGCGGATCCAACTGTTGATGACGGTCGCGAGCAGAAGCATCGCGCCGACAAAGAACTGAAACCAGTCGGGATCCCAGTCGGCGTAGATCACGCCCTCAGTCGTCATGCCGAAGATGAAGGCGCCAAGCGCCGAACCTGCGGCCGAACCATAGCCGCCTGTCAGCAGGCACCCGCCGACAACCGAAGCGGCGATATAGAGCAGTTCATTGCCGATGCCAGCTCCAGACTGTACGGTGTTGTAGGCAAAAAGCTGGTGCATCGCGAGGAACCAGCAGCCGAAGCCAACTGCCATGAACAATCCAACCTTCACCTTGTTCACCGGCACGCCCACGGCTCTGGCGCTTTCGCCCTGGCCGCCCACGGCATAAATCCAGTTGCCGATCCGGGTGCGCAGCAGCACCCACGTGGCGAGTGCCACGAAAACCATCCAGTAGAAGATGACGACGCTGATCTGCGCTCCAGCTATGGTGACGTTTGAGGCGAAGATAGTTTGCAACGTATTAAAGCCCGCCATCCCGCTGATGTCCTGTGTCGCCACATTGCCGGTGACCAGCTTCGTGATGGCGATGTTGAGGCCCTGAAGCATCAGGAACGAGCCAAGGGTGACAAGAAAGCTGTGGAGCTTGGTGCGGATCAGCAACCAGCCATTGAT
>DAICZI010000038.1:9446-9714 GCA_027311205.1 Beijerinckiaceae bacterium
ACTGCCCGCAACCTGGGTGGCGAACATCGATGCCGCGAGCGAGGAACTTGTCACGGCCACACCGGCTGAAAGGTCAAACTCGCCGCCGATCATAAGCAGCGCGACAGGCACCGCCGGAACGCCGATGGTCGCGGCCTGATACAGTACGGTTGTGAAGGCCGCGAATTGCCGAAAAGGCGGGGCCATCACCGCAAAAAATATGAAAACGAGGATGGCACCGCCGAGCGCGCCCGCCTCGGGTCGCTTCAATACCAGCTTCCAGAGGGCC
>DAICZI010000390.1 GCA_027311205.1 Beijerinckiaceae bacterium
TTTTGATGCTTGCCTTTTTCATTCCTTTTGTTGATCGCGTCAATATCAGCTTCGCCGCCTTCCAGATGAACAAGCAATTACGGATCGGGTCGCAGGCCTTTGGCCATGTTCTGCGTAACAAAATCAAGGAATTGCTGCTGGAAAATACAAGCACCCGTTACTTAATCGCGAGGATGACAGGATTCAGATTATCACAGTTGCGGACATATTAGCGGGAACGCGCCTTGACCTGCCAATGGCACGGCCTGATGCCGTTAAATCAGCGGATGCTATGGGAGATGAGGGATTGCAGGAAAAATTGCTTTGATGAAATTACCCAGATTGGCTAGTTAAATATATAGGCCCCTTGGCAAGGGCAAAGCAGTGTCAGCTGGAGGCCTCCGCCGCATTCCGGATCAAGGCCAAAGTGCGGTAAATTCCATGGACGAATTTGCTGTAGGGCAGCACCACGACCAGCGAGAGGATCAGGCCGAGATGGATGGCGAGCAAAGTGCCCATGGCATCGGTGGCGCGGAAGGCGAGCAGGGAAAGCCCGGTCGCGGCAGCCAGCCAGAGCAGGGCCAGCAGGGCAAAGTCCGCACCGAATAAATGTTCCGCCGCTGGTTCGCGGTTGCCGATGATTTTGAGCCGTATCAGGCCGGATGTGCCAACGATCAGGCCGATGCCGCCCAAAACGCCGAGGATGACCTGCGCGCTGAAGAGCGGATAGGGCGCCGGCAGCTTGAGGACGTAGTCGTCAAATGCAGCCGTGCTGGTTGCGGCAAAGCAGGCCAGAAATCCATAGGCCATGGCATGATGCAGATAGCGGCGGTTTTGCGAGAAGCTTTCGTCAATGTCGTTGCAGCCGAAGCCGCCGCCACCAAGGTTCTTCAAGGTCATCGCATCATGCAGGCCGCGGGCAATGTCGCGAGGGCGCAAAGCTGCACCTTTCCCGGCATCGCGCCAGAAACTTATGCCGCCCCTGGCGAGGGCAAGAAGCGAGAAGGCCAGGGTCAGCACGGCGACGCCGGTCATCGCGGCCCAGGGGATCACCTGATAAAATGCGCCGGGCCCCTCATGGGCAACGGCAAGCGGGCCCGTGGCGAAGATGCTGACCAGGACCAGGACCAAAGCGAGAGCACCCGCCGTGGTGAGAGCGACCACGAGGCCGTTTTTATCGAAAGCGCGGGCCAGAGGCGCGGGCCAGGCATAGTGCCGGTAGCTTTCCTCGCGCAGCACGGCAAAAGTCTGCGGGACATTGACGCCAAAAGGGTGTGGTGGGGCATATTGGCAGGCATAATAGCAGCCTTGGCAATTATGACAGAGGTTGGCGAGATAAGTGAGGTCTGCGGCAGAAAATTCGCGCTCGCGGGTCATGGCGGGGAAGACGGCGCAAAAGCCTTCGCAATAGCGGCAGGCATTGCAGATTTCCATCTCGCGGCGGGCTTCGACCAGTATAATTGAATCCGGCATTGTGGTTCCTGATCAGTTGCGGGCGCGGCGGGCGGCTTCAGCACCGGCAATGCGGCCGAAGACAGTGCCGATAGTCATGCCAAACCCGGCAAGATAGCCACGGCCGAGAATGTTTCCGGCCATGATTTCACCGCTGGCCCACAGGTTGGTTGCCGGCTTGCCATCTTGCATCAGCACCTCGGCGCGTTCATTTACATGCACGCCAAGATAGGTGAAGGTGATGCCGGGACTGAGCGGGTAGCCGATAAAGGGCGGCGTTTCGATGGTTTGAGCCCAGTGGGTTTTCGGAGGTTCAAGGCCGGCCGTCCGGCAGTCATCCAGCCTGGAGCCATCAAAATGGCCGGGCTGCACGGCTCGGTTATAAGTGCTGACCGTAGCTTCCAGGGCCGTTGGATCAAGGCCAAGCTTGCCAGCAAGTTCGCCGATGGTCTGCCCGGTGATGGCGGGAAACACCGAAGGCATGAATAATGTGGCGGCTTTCGCATCGACAATCGCATAGGCGACCTGGCCCGGCCGCTGCGCCACCAACCGGCCCCAGATGGCGTAGCGCTTTGGCCAGACATCCTCGCCCTCATCATAGAAGCGCTGGGCATTGCGGTCGACGACAATGCTGAAGGGCACGCAATCAAGCCGCGTGACGATGCCGCCATCAAATTTCGGAGCGCGGGCGTCGATGGCAACCGCATGGCATTGCATCGGGTCACCGATCTGCTGCACGCCCTGGCCAAGCAGGTTGCGCAGGATCGTGCCCTGGGCATAGGGGGTGCCGCGAATGATGAAATTCTCTGCTGCCTCGCCCCAATATTCCTTCAACCAGTCGATGTTGGCCTGGAAGCCGCCGCTGGCGACGACGACCGACCTTGGCACAACAGTCATGGGAAAGCCGCGACTGACGGCGGTGACGCTGCGCACTGTAGCATCCTCGAGTCGAACATCGGTGACTTCGG
>DAICZI010000391.1 GCA_027311205.1 Beijerinckiaceae bacterium
GCGAAGGAGTGTGGAACGTCGGCATATCAGCACGTTGGACCCTCTTCGACGGTGGACTGCGCAAGCACGAGATTCACGCAGCCGATTCGAAGCGCCGCGAGGAAGAGGAGATTCTTGGCCTTTATCTCACAGCGCTCGGCATGGAAAGCTGACGTAACTGTCGGATTGAGGTTGACGAACATCAAAAAGCACACGCAAATGTGACAATTCCGACAGGCCTCGCAGCTCTGCGCTGCACGGCAAAAGCGGTCGCGGCGGCGAATTGGGGGATGCGAAGGTGGATTGGGATAAATTACGCATCTTCCATGCGGCGGCCGATGCGGGCTCGTTCACACATGCCGGGGACGCGCTGGGCCTGTCCCAATCTGCTGTCAGTCGTCAGGTCAGCGCGCTGGAGCAGGACCTTGACGTGCCACTGTTCCATCGTCATGCGCGCGGGCTCATCCTCACCGAGCAGGGCGAATTGCTGATGCGCACCGTCAAGGACGTGGTGCTGAAGCTTGAATCCGCGCGGGTGCGCCTCACCGACAACCGTGAAAAGCCCAATGGCGAATTGCGCATCACCACCACCATCGGCATTGGCAGCAATTGGCTGGCCCCACGCCTCGGCGAATTTCTGGAACTCTACCCCGATATCCGCGTCAATCTGGCCCTGACTGACGATGAGCTTGACCTCAGCATGCGTGCCGCCGACGTCGCGCTGCGCGTCCGCGAGCCGGTGCAGCCTGATCTCATCCGTCGCCGCCTGTTCACCATGCACTTCCACGCCTACGCTTCCGGCGACTATCTGAAGCGCCATGGCCAGCCGCAGGTGTTCGAGGATCTCGACCAGCATCGCTTGCTGGTCTATGCCGGGGGAAGTCCGGGAGCCTTTGTCAACGGCAATCCCCTGCTTGAAGGCGGACGCGAAGCCAAAAAGCCGCGCGTCCCGGCCCTTGTGGTCAACCAGATCGGGGCCTTGCGTGAATCAGTCGAAGCTGGCGTCGGCATTGGCCTGCTGCCCGACTACCAGGCCGAGGGCAATCCCAATTTGGTGAAATTGCTCAGTGAAATCCGTATGCCGGAGCTTGATTGCTTTCTGGTCTATCCTGAAGAACTAAAATCGGTGGCCCGCATTCAGGTGTTTCGCGATTTCCTCGTCGCCAACGCCCAACGCTGGCGGTATTAGCACCCGGCATGAAAAAGGGTGCTGCGCCGACGCGGCACCCCTCGCAAAGCGCCCCATCCGTCCCCTTACGCCTGCCGCGCATCCAGAGCTGCCAGCACGGCGTCGCCCATCTCGCGGGTTGAGGCCTTGCCGCCAATGTCGGCGGTGCGCACGCCAGCGGCCAGCACATCGGACATCGCCGCTTCCACCCGGTCGGCAGCTGCGCCAAGCCCGAAGGAATAGCGCAGCATCATGGCAAATGAGCCAATCATCGCCAGCGGATTGGCCTTGGCTTGGCCCGCAATGTCGGGCGCGGAGCCATGCACCGGCTCATAAAGCGCCTTGCGCGTGCCGCTGACCGGATCCGTTTCGCCGAGCGAAGCGGAAGGCAACATGCCGAGCGAGCCGGTCAGCATCGAGGCGATATCCGAAAGCATATCCCCGAAAAGATTGTCGGTGACGATGACGTCAAACTGTTTGGGCGCGCGCACAAGCTGCATTCCCAGCGAATCGGCAAGCTGGTGCTCAAGCTGCACATCGGCATAATCGCGCTTGTGCAAAGCGCTGATCACCTCGTGCCAGAGCACGCCGGACTTCATGACATTGCGCTTTTCTGAGGATGTCACCTTGTTGCGGCGCTTGCGGGCCAGTTCAAAGGCGACGCGCCCGATGCGCTCGATTTCGTAAGTGTCATAAACCTGCGTATCGATGCCGCGCTTCTGGCCGTTGCCCAGATCGCGGATTTCTTTCGGCTCGCCAAAATAAACCCCGCCGGTGAGTTCGCGCACGATCATGATATCGAGCCCCTCGACCAGTTCGCGCTTGAGCGAGGAGGCTTCGGCCAGCGCCGGATAGCAGATGGCCGGCCTGAGATTGGCGAACAAGCCGAGGTCTTTGCGCAGACGCAGCAAGCCAGCCTCGGGGCGCACTTCATAGGGGACGCCATCCCATTTCGGCCCGCCGACGGCACCAAACAGCACGGCATCGGCGGCTTTGGCCTTGGCCATGTCAGCTTCCGAAATCGCCGCGCCATGGGCATCATAGGCCGAGCCGCCAACCAGCCCGCGCTCGATATTGAAGGCGATGATCTTGTGGCGCTGGTGCCAGTCAATCACCCGCTCAACTTCCGCCATCCGCCCTTCGTTCAAGTAGAGGACGGCGAGAGTCCCGTGACAGCGAGCGCGCAAGCGTTTGACCGGATAGTCGAGGCAAGCTTTCTCTAGCCGGGCAAGGGCTTCCTTACAATGGTGC
>DAICZI010000392.1 GCA_027311205.1 Beijerinckiaceae bacterium
CGGATCCACCCGTAGCAGCAGCATCGGGTTGTGATAGGCGGCGCGCCCGAGCATGACGCCATCGAGATAATCAAGCTGGCCGCGCGCCTGATCGAGCGTGGTGATGCCGCCATTGAGGATGACGGGCAGCGCCGGATAGGCCGCTTTCAACCGATGCACAATGGCATAATCCAGCGGCGGTATATCGCGGTTTTCCTTGGGGCTCAGCCCCTTCAGCCATGCCTTGCGGGCATGAACGATGAGCGCGTCAACGCCAGCTTCAACCAGCGCCTGAGTCATGGCGTAAAGCGATTCCTCGGGGTCCTGATCATCAACGCCAAGGCGGCACTTGACGGTGACCGGCAGGTTGACGGCTGCTTTCATCGCGGCAACGCACGTGGCAACCAGCGCCGGTTCACGCATCAGGCAGGCTCCGAAAGCCCCGCTCTGCACCCGGTCGGATGGGCAGCCGACGTTGAGATTGATCTCGACGTAGCCAAAATCCGCGGCGATTCGGGCGGCCTCGGCGAGTTCTGCGGGATCACTGCCGCCGAGTTGCACCGCGACCGGCTGTTCGTCTGGCGAAAAGTCCAGCAGGCGATGGCGATCACCGTGCTTGATGGCGGCGCTGGTGACCATTTCGGAATAGAGCAGTGCATGGCGCGTCATCGCGCGGTGTAAAGCGCGGCAATGACGATCCGTCCACTCCATCATCGGCGCGACGCAGAAGCGATGATGGGAATCTATTGTCACGCAAAAGAGCCTGATTGGCGCGCCCAAGGGGGTTCGAACCCCTGTTCCCGCCGTGAAAGGGCGGTGTCCTAGGCCTCTAGACGATGGGCGCATCGGCGCAAGCGACCGCGCTTGAACCTAGAACGGCTCTATAAGGGGCGAAGGGCGGGCTGGCAAGCCACGCCAGCGATATTGTCAAGCTAATCGCGCTCGATGCGAAAAATCTGCGGGGCCTCGCTGACATAGCCATCGGCGAGGATGGCGGCGAGGGCATCGCGCACCAGCTTTTCGGTGGTCGCATGGGTGATCAAAACCACCGGCACGTTGCTTGCCCCCGAAAAATGCTCGACGCCGGGGCGCTGCATGATGCTTTCGAGCGAGATGCCCCGTTCGGCCATGCGCGTTGCAATGGCGGCAAAAGCACCGGGGCGATCCTGGACAAACATGCGGATGTAATAGCCGCCGCGATGTGCCTGCATCGGCACACGCTCGCCGGGCGTCAGTTCCGCGGCGGGAACGGCGAAGGGGTGCGGCACGTTGCCTCGTGCAATGTCGGTGAGGTCGGCGATGACGGCCGCGGCCGTGGCTTTGCCGCCAGCGCCAGGGCCGATCAATGTGAGGCGCTGGTGCGCATTGGCATCGATGCTGACGGCATTGGTGACGCCCATAACCTGTGCAAGCGCCGCAGAATGGGCGATCATGGTGGGGTGTACGCGCTGCTCGATGCCGTGCTCATTACGCTCGGCAACGCCCAGCAGCTTCACTCTGAAGCCCAGGGCTGCCGCAGCGCGGATGTCGTCGAGCGTGATCGACTGGATGCCTTCGATATGGATGGCATCGCGGTCAACCGCCGTGCCGAACGCCAGGCTGGTGAGAATAGCCAGCTTGTGGGCGGTGTCGAAGCCGCCAATATCGAAGGTTGGGTCTGCTTCGGCATAGCCCAGGCGCTGGGCCTCGGCGAGGCATTGCGTGAAGCTCAGGCCCTCGGTTTCCATTTTTGAGAGAATGTAATTGCAGGTGCCGTTGAGGATGCCGGAAATGCGGTTGATCTGGCTGCCAACGAGGCCTTCGCGCAGGGTCTTGATCACCGGCACGCCGCCCGCCACCGCCGCCTCAAAGGCCAGCGCCACATGGTTGGCTTCGGCAAGGCTGGCAAGCTGGAGGCCCGAATTGGCGAGCAGCGCCTTGTTGGCGGTGACGACATGGCGACCATGGGTTAGCGCGGCGGTGACGCTGCGCAGCGCCGGGCCATCCTCGCCGCCGATGAGTTCGACAAAAACATCAAGCCCCGGCGCGACAGCGAGCGCTTCAGGCGTGTCAAACCATGCCCAGGTGCCCGGTGCAAAGGGCCGCGCCTTGGAGCGATCGCGTGCGCTGACACCGACAATCTCAAGGCGGCGTCCGGTCTGGGCACTCAACTGGTCCGCGCGAGCCTGCAACATGGCCACCAGTTCGCCGCCGACCGTGCCAAGCCCGGCTATGCCGATGCGCAAATTGTCCGCCATGTATTCCAAGCCTTGAAGGTGAAGGGGGCGCGATGCCGCTGTGATGCGGCTTCTGCATGAATTTGCCATTGCGATCAAGGAACACTTGACGCACCACCTGGCGCCACGCTGCTGCACGCCGGCAAGACAGAGTTGCCAAAAAATATGGTATCATAATACCATAT
>DAICZI010000393.1 GCA_027311205.1 Beijerinckiaceae bacterium
GATGTGCTGCTGATTGCCATCACGGCCAATGGCGACAGTGCGCTGGGACGTCAGGCCGATCATTGCCTGGTGCTGCCCCATGTCGAGGAGGCTTGCCCCAACGGTCTGGCGCCAACCTCGTCAACCACGGCCCAGTTGGTGATCGGGGATGCCATTGCACTGGCACTGCTCGAAGCGCGCGGCTTCACGGCGCAGGATTTCCGTCAGTTTCATCCCGGCGGCAAACTGGGCGCGAAGCTGATGCAAGTGCGCGATATCATGCTGGGCCCGCAGCGTCTGCCGCTGGTCAGCGTCACGGCGTCCATGGCTGAGGCCGTGATGGAAATTACCAGCAAGGGCGTGGGCTGCGTCGGTGTGGTGGATGCGGCGGGTCGTTTGGTGGGCATTATCACCGATGGCGATTTGCGCCGCCATATGCGGGGTGATCTCATGACATTGCCGGTGAGCAGCGTCATGACCCATGCGCCGCGCACCGTGCTGCCAACCATGCTCAGCGTCGAGGCGCTACAGATTTTTGAATCGCGCAAGATTACCGCTTTGTTTGTCGTGGACGAAAACGCGATGCCGCAGGGCGTCGTGCACATTCATGATCTCCTGCAACGCGGTGTGGTGTAGCGCTGCGGATCGGCCTTGCCGCCTTGACACAAACTGACCCACATTCCGCCCCATAATGGCACTGCTGCAAGGGAGCAACCGACATGGCTGACAGTGATGATGTTTTTGGCGCGAGGCCGCTACGCCAGGAAGCAACGCATGAAATCGGTCAGAGGCTTGATTCGCTTTCGGTCGAAGACTTGATCGAGCACCTCGAAATCCTGCGCGCTGAAGTGCTGCGGCTGGAGGCTGATCTGGTGCAAAAGCGGGTTTCCCGGCATGCGGCCGAGCAAATTTTTGGTTCTCCACAGGAAAAATCGCGCTGAAGGCCGGTTTGCATGGGAAAATTGCCGGGTGGGCAAAAAATTATTAAGCAAATGTTAACCGCTTCGGTATAAATGTAATTTGTCTGGTTCGCCGGACATTCTCCGGATGCCTTGTGCATCCCCTGTGTTCCTCCCTGTTTGGACTTACAGCCGCCTTCGGGCGGCTTTTTTTGTCGGCAGCGCCGGGTCAGGGCGGCAGGCTGTTAACCTTAAGAAACAGTAAACGCCACAGCCGCCGCCGATGGCGCTAAGATTGCTCCCATAGTCCGCAACAGGCTGGCACGTGCCGTTTTCGGACGGCTTTGACAGCAGCTCTCTTGAGGCAATGGGAATGATCATGGCAACTGCGGACTTCAAGGCTGGACATAGTGCGGAAACTGTAGCTTTCGGCCCCAAGCTCATTGGTTCGGACAGCTTTCACCTGTTGTTTCGTGAGGGCATGGATCTGGTCGAGGCTGCTGCGGCGTATCTCGATGGGCCGGGGCGCGCCGAGGCAAAAATGCTCCTCCGCATGGATGCGCTGGCCTATGCCGCTGAAAGCATGCGGCTGACCACACGGCTCATGCAGCTTGCCTCGTGGCTGTTGATGCAACGCGCGGTCAACGATGGCGAATTGAATCTGCAATCGGCGGGCAGTGAGCGCCAAAAGGTGAAGTTGTCGCGCCAGGCACCGGTCGCCGATGCGGAGACCTACGCCAGACTCCCCACCGAGCTGCGCCGTCTGTCCGATGCCTCGCTGCGCCTGCAAGAGCGGCTGATCCATCTTGACGGGGCGCTCTACACCCAGGCCGCGCCCGCCGAACGCGCCCTGCAGCCGAATGATGTCAGAGCGCAACTCAGCCGGCTGGAAGCCGTCTTTGGCCGGCCCGTGAACTGACGCCATCTGGCGGGCTGGTAGCCCCAAAAGGGAGCTGCGTTGCTGATCAGCGGTCGTTGACTTTGCTCGAACCACTGGCCCGCAAGGCGCTTAGCGTGGTCGTAGGGGTGATCGCCTCGATTGAAACTTTAAGATGAAGAATTGCTGGTAAACCGCTATTTTCGCAGGCATAAAAAGCATCAGCAAAGTCGGCGGTGCGGGTGACGGTGGCACCAAAGCCGCCAAAAGCCCGCGCATAGGCGGCAAAGTCAGGATTGATCAGATCGGTGGCGACTTCGCGCCCCGGAAACTCCCGCTCCTGATGCATGCGGATCGAGCCATAGCTGCCATTGTCGATGACAATGTTGACGATAGGCAAGGCATATTGCATCTGGGTTGCAAATTCCTGGCCGTTCATCAGGAAATCGCCATCGCCTGCCACCGAGATCACCTGACGCTGCGGATAAAGCCGCTTCATCGCTACGGCGGCGGGCACGCCATAACCCATTGAGGCGCAGGCGGGCGCACAATGGCTGGCAAAGGCGCGAAAGCGATAATAGCGGTGAATCCATGCGGCGTAATTGCCCGCGCCATTGCACAAAAT
>DAICZI010000394.1 GCA_027311205.1 Beijerinckiaceae bacterium
CGTTGAGGATCATCTTGACGAACTGACGCTGCTTGAGGCGCGTGATACCGGCAAGCCGATGAGCCAGGCACGCGCCGACGCGGTCGCGGTGGCCCGCTATTTTGAGTATTATGGCGGCGCTGCCGACAAGCTGCACGGCGACACCATCCCGTTTCTGGATGGCTATCTGGTCACCACGCTTTGGGAGCCAAGGGGCGTCAGCGCGCACATCATTCCGTGGAATTATCCGGGCCAGATTTTCGGGCGCAGCGTCGCCGCCGCGCTGGCTGTTGGCAATGCCTGCGTCGTCAAGCCTGCCGAAGAGGCTTGTCTAGTGCCCTTGCGCCTCGCGGAACTCAGCGCCGAAGCTGGCTTTCCGGACGGCGCGCTGAATATTGTGCCAGGCCTTGGCGAGACGGCTGGCGCGGCGCTCGCCCACCATCGCGATATTGATTTCATCTCATTCACCGGCAGCAGGGAGGTCGGCACGCTGATCCAGAGCGCCGCCGCGCACAACCATATCGGCTGCACGCTGGAACTTGGCGGCAAGTCGCCGCAAGTGGTCTTTGCCGATGCTGACTGGGACGCGGCGCTCACCTCCGTGGTTGGTGCGATCATGCAGAACGCCGGGCAGACCTGCTCGGCGGGTGCCCGCGTCCTGATCGAGCGCCGGATCTGGGAGCGATTCCTCGCCGATTTGTCGCAGCGCTTTGCCAAGGTCGCGGCGGGCACGCCGGAAATGGATCTGCAACTTGGCCCGGTGATCAGCGCCATGCAGAAGCGGCGGATTGAATCCATGCTGAACGCGGCGGAATCTGCTGGTTGCGTGCGTGTCGCCCAGGGGCGCGTCGCCAAAAATGTCCCCGAAGACGGCTTCTTCGTGCCGCCCGCGCTTTATGCGCCGGTTGATCCAGCCTCGGCGCTGGCGCAAGACGAGGTGTTTGGCCCGATCCTCGCCGCCATGCCGTTCGAGGACGAGGCCGAAGCCATCCGCCTCGCCAATGCCACCGATTATGGGCTGGTGGCAGGCGTCTGGTCGGGCGATGGCAACCGGGCACTGCGGGTCGCGCGGAAAATCCGGGCCGGACAGGTTTTCATCAATGGTTATGGCGCGGGCGGCGGCATTGAATTGCCGTTTGGCGGCATGAAGAAATCTGGCCATGGCCGCGAGAAGGGCTTTGCGGCGCTTTATGACATGGCGACCATGAAAACGCTGGTATTCAAGCACGGATGAGGGAAGCTGACATGCGCCTGCAAGGCAAAGTGGCGCTGGTGACCGGCGCGGCATCGGGGTTTGGCGCGGCCATTGCCCGCCGGTTTGCCGAAGAAGGGGCCAAAGTAGCGCTGCTCGATATCAATGTGGCTGGCGCGGCCAGAATCGCGGCAGAAGCTGGCCCGAGCGCTCGCGCGCTGGCCTGCGATGTCACGAAGGGCGACGATATCGCGCGCGCGGTTGAAGCCATCGCGTCAGAGTTCGGGCCGCTGGATATTGTCGTCAACAATGCCGGATGGACGCATCGCAACAAGCCGCTGGCTGAAGTCACGGAGGAAGAATTTGACCGGCTTTATGCCATCAATGTCAAATCGATCTATCTGATGACGCAAAGAATTGTGCCGGTCTTGCACAGAAATGGCGGCGGCTCGATCATCAATATCGGCTCGACTGCCGGGGTGCGGCCCCGCCCCGGCCTGACCTGGTACAATGGCACCAAGGGCTTTGTGAACCTTGTCTCGAAATCCCTCGCCGTCGAGCTCGCGCCCATGAACATCAGGGTCAATTGCGTCGCGCCGGTGCTCGGCGAAACCGGCCTGACCGAGGCCTTCATGGGCGGGCCAGCGACGCCGGAACTGCTGGCCAAATTCATCGCCACCATCCCGCTGGGGCGGATGTCGCGCGGCACCGACATCGCGGCGGCGTGCGTCTATCTGGCCAGCGACGAAGCCGAGTTTCTGACCGGCGTGGTTCTGCCGGTGGACGGCGGCCGCACCGTGTAGGACGCGGTTTCTGAAGGCTGAAACGGTTGAATTTGTGTATCAGCGAAGCAAATTGCCCTCGCTTGCGCTCGTATGTCTGTAATGGGGTTTCACAAAGCGCCCGTTAAATCAGGGGGTGTTGCATTTCAAATGTGAGACGGCGGTTCTAAACTTGGAAATCCTACGCGGGGCTCAGTGGATCAGACGGACCGTAGGAGTTTTGGAAACGACCGCCGCGCTTGAAAATAAGCATTCCTCCCAGGACGAGGCAGCCGATAGCCATGAGGCTGGTGAACAACTGAAATGGGATTAGAACAGAGAACATGTATGGGAGCATTGCTGGATTAAAAATGACCATAAAAATCGGTACCAGGCCCATAAAGCCGGGTGGGAAC
>DAICZI010000395.1 GCA_027311205.1 Beijerinckiaceae bacterium
GCTGGGCAGCGGCGCTTCCGGCAACGAGATTGAGGGGCCGATGGCGCTGGTGATTCTCGGCGGCCTGATCACTTCGACACTGCTCAATCTGCTGGTGCTGCCGATTTTCGCCGCCCGCTGGCTGATGATTGGCAAAAGCTGACACGGGGCCTTGACCGCAGCGTGCCAAGGGCGTGAGATAGACGCAGGACAAGCGCTGCAAGACAAGTGCTGCCAGTTCGGCCAGAATCCAACTAAAGGAGATATGCGGTGACGAGACGACTTTCCCTATCCTTGCTGGCACTGACGGCCATGGCGGCGCTCGCGAGCGCGGCCCACGCCGCCTCGACGCTCGACACCGTCAAGCAGCGTGGCATGCTGCAATGCGGCGTCGAGACCTCACTGCCAGGCTTTGGCATTCCTGATGACAAGGGCAACTGGACAGGGCTTGACGTCGATACCTGCCGCGCGGTCGCCACCGCGGTATTTGGTGACCCGACCAAAGTGAAATTCGTGCCATTGACCCCGAAAGATCGCTTTACTGCGCTGCAATCGGGCGAAATTGACATGCTGTCGCGCGACACCACCTGGACACAATCGCGTCAATCGGCGCAAGGCCTGCTGTTCACCGGCGTCAATTATTACGATGGCCAGGGCTTCATGGTGCGCAAATCGCTCGGCGTGACCTCGGCCTTGAAACTCAACGGCGCGTCGATTTGCGTGCAGCAGGGCTCCACCAGCGAGCAGAACCTCGCTGACTATTTCCAGACCAACCACATGACCTTCAAGCCGGTCAATTTCGACAATGCCGACGCCATTATCAAAGCTTACGATTCGGGGCGCTGTGACGCTCTGACCACCGATGCCTCCGGCCTTGCCGCCGAGCGCCTGAAGCTCGGCAATCCTGGCGATCATATCATCCTGCCGGAAATCATCTCGAAAGAGCCGCTCGGCCCCTCGGTGCGCAAGGGCGATGATCAATGGTTTGACATCGTGCAATGGAGCCTGTTTGCGATGATCGACGCCGAGGAATTGGGCGTCACCCAGGCAAATGTTGATACCATGATGAAATCAACCAATCCCGCCATCAAGCGGTTGCTGGGCGTGCAGGGCGATTATGGCAAGACGATGGGCCTGACCAATGACTGGGCCTACAACATCATCAAGAAGGTCGGCAATTACGGCGAGGTCTTCGAGCGCAACGTCGGGCAAGGCTCACCACTCAAGCTGCAGCGCGGCCTCAACCAGCTCTGGAACAAGGGCGGCATTCTCTATGCGCCGCCGCTCGACTGATGCGATAAAGCTCTGAACATGGCGCGCGGGGCTGACAGGTTCTGGAATCGGCCCGCCGTTCGTGGCATTGCGGCCCAGGGTCTGGCTGTGCTGGCCCTGGGTTTCATCGTGCTGGGGGCGACGCTGGAGGCCCATCAAAAAATGGTGGCGCGTCACATGCCGCTGGGCTTTGGCTTATGGCATCAGGTGGCGGGCTTTGACATCGAGCAGGCGCTGATCCCGTTTGCGGCTTCGTCCTCCACCTATGGTCAAGCCTTTTTTGTTGGCCTTATCAATACCTTGCTGGTAGCGGCCTTGGGCATTGCGATGGCCACGATCCTTGGATTCATCATCGGCATCGCCCGGCTGTCGCGCAATTTCGTGATAGCGCGGCTGAGCGCCGCCTATGTCGAAATGTTTCGCAACATCCCGCTGCTGCTGCAATTGCTGTTCTGGTACAATGCAATTTTGCGGCCCCTGCCCGCGCCGCGCCAATCGCTGCATTTGCCCTTCGGAACCGTGCTCAACAATCGCGGTCTGATGCTCCCCGGCCCTCATGCCACCGCAGCTTCACTGCCGGTGACGCTGGCGGCGCTGGCGGGCATGGGTTTTGGTCTGGGCCTGTGGCGCGCGGCGCGCAGTCGCAAACGGCGCACCGGCCAGGCAGGCGGGCGTGGCTGGTGGTGGCTGGCGCTGGCCATCGCTTTGCCGCTGGCAACAGCGCTGGCGCTGGGGAGGCCCGTCACCTTCAGTCCGCCGCAGTTGCAGGGCTTCAATTATGTGCATGGCCTCAGCCTCTATCCTGAATTGATCGCGCTGCTGCTCGGCCTCAGCCTTTATACCGCGGCCTTCATCGCCGAAATCGTGCGCGCCGGCATCCAGTCGGTCGCCAGGGGCCAGCGCGAGGCGGCGGCGGCGCTGGGCCTGTCGCCTGGGGCGATTTTGCAGTTTGTGGTGGTGCCACAAGCCCTGCGCGTCATCATCCCTCCCCTGACCAACCAATATCTCAACCTCACCAAAAACTCGACGCTGGCGGTGGCGATCGGCTACCCCGATCTGGCGCAGATTTTCATGGGCACCGTGCTCAACCAG
>DAICZI010000396.1 GCA_027311205.1 Beijerinckiaceae bacterium
GGCGCACATCTGATTTCGGGGATATTCGCCGGACTGGCAGCCATCTGCTTTACCGCACTGATCGGCTCCGGCGATCCAGGACAGGGCACGACCTATACGCTGACCGCCGTGACCGCACTCGTGTTGGGCGGCGCATCTCTGGGCGGGGGCCGCGCCGGCGTGATGGGTTCACTGCTTGGTGCACTCAACATCTATTTAATCTCCTACTGCCTCTCCACGTTCAACTTTGGCGCGGTGCAAAGCTTTGTCACGCAGCTTTCCTACGGCGCAATTTTGGTAATATCGCTGCTGTTGACCCTGATGTTGCCATTCATTCAGCGGCAAGTGCGCAATTTCTCGGCTTTGCTTTATTTTGTCGCACTTGCGGTGGTTGCACTGGGTGTAATCTTGCACGCCACCTATGATTATGCAGGTTTGGCGCAAAACGCATCTAATCATCCCATCCCGGAAATGTTTACCCCGGTCGACATGGGCATCGCCAATGCAGGCCATACGTCGCTGTTGCGCTATTGGCTGATCACTGCATTTGTCGGCATTACCATTCCGGTATTCCTGCGGTTGGTTGTCTCCCGTTCTGGCAAGGGTGACATCAGCACGGCGGTTTATATTGTTGCAGGGGCCATTGTGCTTCTCATCGCTTTTGCGATGTCACATGGTATGATGAGCGGCGCGTTACTGCGGGGTAACACGCCATGACTATGGACAATATGCATGCGCCAAAACTCAGCCTCGCCACCCGAATCATCGGCCTGCTGATTGCGCTTGGATTGACCCTTGCCGGAATCATCCTCGGTTTCATGCAATCATTACCGGTTCAATATATCATTTTATCGGCAGTTGGGACTCTCGCTGTTTCCGTATGGGTCTGGCGCTTTCTAGCCGGGCAATTTGTCGCCAGCACTTCCGGTGAAGTTGGCGCAACCGGTGTATCGGCCTCGGAAGTTCGGGCGGCCTGGATGCAACACCGTCTCGGCATCTTGGGCTTCCTGATTCTGGCCGGAATATTTGCCGGACTTTCCGTCTCTGTGAATAACTTCTTCAATATTTACACAATCATTTCCGTTTTGATTTTGCTGGTAATTATCGTTCTCACGGTGAAGTTCAGCCATTATATGGCGGAAAACAGAAGTTCGTTCATCGGCCTCATGGTGCTGGCGGGCCTGTTCTCCGTCGGTTCCATGACCATTGATGGCTTTGCCTCTACCGGCAACGTCAAATCAATGTTGGTTTTTGCCTCCTTTCTTGGCCTCGCCTGCGTTGGGCAGACACTGGTAGCGCTCCTTGGCGGTCTTGACTTGTCCATTCCCTTCATCATCGGCGCAGCCAATGTCGGCCTCCTATACATAATTGGCCACGGTGTACCACCTTGGTTGGCTTTCATCGTCATCATTCTGGCGGGTGCCTTGCTCGGTCTCATCAACGGCATTTTAAGCTATCGACTGCAGGGACAGGCCCTGATCGTGACATTGGGCATGGGGTTCTCCATTTCGGGCGGCACGCAGATCATTACGTCACTGGGTTCGGCCTACAGCGGCAATGTCTTTGGTCAGGTGCCAAGCTTGCTGAGCAATCTTGCGGCCATGAATGGCACAACCTTCGGACTGTCTTTCCCGGCAGTCATCGCCATATGGGTCATAGTGGCCGCATTGTTGATCTATGCACTCAAATATACAGTCTATGGCCGTTATCTTTATGCCCTTGGCGTCAACCGCGTCTCGGCCAGCCGCATAAATATCTCCGAAAAGGCTTATTGGTTCGGCGCCTATATTATCAGCGGCGCCTTCTCAGCCTTTACCGGCGCGCTACTACTGGGCTGGAGCGGTGGCGGCTTCATCAGTGTTGGCGATCCTTATCTGTTCATGACCATTGCAGCGGTTGTTGTCGGAGGCACCTCGCTGCTTGGCGGCGCGGGCGGCTACGGATTTACGGTCATTGGCGTTCTCGTGCTTCAGGTCTTGACCTCATTTCTCGTGGGTCTTGGACTGAGTTTTCAATGGCAACAATTCATTTTTGGCCTGCTCATCCTTCCAATGGTGGCGCTTTATGCGCGCTCACCGCATATCCGCACCCAAATTTGAGACAAGAAAGAGTTCCGGAGCAACCATGACAACAAATTTCATCAAAACGGCGGATCTGGTGGCAGCCGGCTTCACAGCAGCCTTTTTGGCCATGGTGGGGGCAGCCATTATTCTATTGATTGGCACTTCCTGGGTCAAACGCGGCTGGAAACTTCCAGTGTTGCTGGCTGCCATTGCTCTACTTGTCGGCGCCCTTTCGTCGATGGAGGCACGCCAATCATGGATCGCTACCGCCAATGCCCCTGCAGACTATTTC
>DAICZI010000397.1 GCA_027311205.1 Beijerinckiaceae bacterium
GTCGCATCGTCGGCAAGCGTGGCATCTTGCATGATGACAGTGTACCACTCAGCCAATATCCCGCCAATCTCATCGACGCGGTGCTTTCCACCGAGGATCGTCGATTTTACCATCATTTCGGCGTTGATCTCATCGGCACGTTGCGCGCCGTCACGGTCGATGCCACTGGCAAGAAACATGTGCAGGGCGGCTCCACGCTCACCCAGCAATTGGTCAAAAACCTGTTCCTCAACGACCAGCGCACCATTGCGCGCAAGGTCAACGAGGCCTTTATCTCAGTCTGGCTGGAGCAGCATCTGACCAAGCGCCAGATCCTGAAAATGTATCTCGACCGCATGTATATGGGTAGCGGCACCTTTGGCGTGCAGGCGGCGGCGAAATTCTATTTCGGCAAATCCGTTCGCGATCTGAACTTGAGCGAATGCGCGATGCTGGCGGGTCTGTTCAAGGCTCCCACCAAGTTCTCGCCCGATGTCAATTTGTCAGCCGCCCGCGCCCGCGCAGCCCGCGTTCTCGATAATATGGTCGCGGCCGGCTACCTTTCGGAAGGCCAGATGCACGCCGCCCGCCTCGCCCCGGCAACGCCTGTCGAACGGCCACAGGTCAGCCCGCCGGACTGGTATCTCGACTGGGCTTTCAGCGAGGTCCAGCGCCTCGCAGAAGAAGGCAAATTCGGCAAGGCCCGTGTGCTGACGGTGCGCACAGCACTTGACCCCGCGCTGCAAAAAGTTGCGGAAGCCTCGATTCAGGATCACCTGCGCCTGTCTGGCAAAGCGCTTCATGTCTCGCAGGCTGCGGCTATTTTCCTGAAGCCGGATGGCGCCGTCCGCGCCATGGTCGGCGGCCGCGATTATGGCACCAGCCAGTTCAATCGCGTCACCTCGGCGCTGCGCCAGCCCGGCTCGTCCTTCAAGCCCTATGTCTATCTGACAGCCATCGAGACCGGGCGTCTCCATCCTGATACCATCATCGTTGACAGCCCGGTCTGCCTTGGCAATTGGTGCCCGCACAATTTAGAAAAGCGCTATTTTGGGCCGGTGCCAGCCTGGAAAGCACTGGCCGAATCGATCAACACCTGCGCCGTCAAGGTCTCGATACTGATTGGTGCCGACCTTCATTCCAACGCGTGGAATGATGCCAAGCTGGGGCGCAAACGCATCATCGCCACGGCGCACCGCCTTGGCATCACCACCGCGCTGGAAGATACGCCGTCCCTGCCCATCGGCGCTGATGCCATTAAAATGATTGATGAAGCCACGGCCTACGACACATTCGCCAATGGCGGCAAGAAATCGCCGCCGTATGCGGTGATTGAGGCACGCGACAGCCGTGGCAACCTGATTTATCAGCACGATCGCGACTCGCAGCTGCCCGTCCAGGTTGTCAGCCCGCAGAATATCGCCCAACTGAACTACATGCTGCAGAAAGTCGTTGAAACCGGAACCGGGCGCAAAGCCATTCTCGGCTTCACGCCAGCGGCAGGCAAAACCGGCACCACCAACAATTACAAGGACGCCTGGTTCAATGGCTTCACCGGCAACTTTGTCGGCCTCGTCTGGTACGGCAATGACAATGATTCCCCGATGCACAAGGTCGGCGGCGGCTTGCTGTCGGCGTCAACCTGGCATGATGTGATGGTTTATGCCCATCAAGGCGTCAAATTGGTGAATTTTCCGGGTGCCGAGCCAGTAGCGCCAGGCATTGTCAATGCCATGTCGAACACCTCGACCGATCTTGCCAACGCAGTGGGTGCGCCCATGGCCCCGTCGCGCTTGTCCAAACTTTCAGCGCGCGCCCTGCACAATCTCAATATTCTGATCAATCAGGTCAAGCCGCGCAAATCCAGCTGGATACAGCGCGCCCGCTCGCGCACCCAGCAGGCATCTCGGCAGAGCCATGGCGGGCGCATGCAAATGACCGGCGGTCGCATCATCATCCAGTAGGAGGATGGCTACCGGTTGGCGCCGCGGTTTATTTCGCCGTTCGGTTCTGTTAAGCGGAATAATGGCATGGTGGTTTTGGCTGAAATGCCGTCTCGTCGCGGGTTGTCATCTTGCTGTTGCTTCTTCGCCTTGTGCTTGCCGGCTTCATCGCCACCGCCCTCGGGCTGGGGGCGACGTGGTACAGCGTCCGCCATGTAAAATCACTGACATCTGTGGCGATAGGGTCGTGGCGAGCCCATCCCGCCAACGCCAAGCCAACGGCTGACCCCTATGCCAGGGCCAATATGGCCTTTGCCGGGACGGTGCCGCTCGGCCAGGGTGAAGGCATTGTGCTCGACGCCCGACGCGACAGCCACGGTCGCCCACTGACCGGGGCTTGCACCTACCTCC
>DAICZI010000398.1 GCA_027311205.1 Beijerinckiaceae bacterium
GATATAATCGACATCCGCGGGCGCGATCCCGGCGCGCTTCAGAGCCATGCTCATGCAGCGGAACGCACCGTCGCCATCGGGAGCTGGCGAGGTGATATGATAGGCATCTCCCGAAAGCCCATAGCCGACAAGCTCAGCATAAATCCGTGCGCCGCGCGCCTTGGCGTGTTCGTATTCCTCAAGCACCACGCAGCCAGCTCCTTCGCCCATGACAAATCCATCACGATCCTTGTCATAGGGCCGCGAGGCGCGTGCCGGCGCTTCGTTGAACCTCGTCGAGAGGGCGCGCGCCGCAGCAAATCCGGCAATCGCCAGACGATTGAGGCAGGCTTCCGCCCCACCCGCCACCATCACGTCGGCATCGCCCAGCGCCACCAGTCGTCCAGCATCGCCAATCGCATGCGCGCCGGTGGAACAAGCGGTCACCACCGAATGATTAGGGCCCTTCAGCCCGTGTTTGATCGACACATGGCCGCTCACCAGATTGATCAGCCGTCCTGGAATGAAAAACGGCGAAATCCGCCGCGGCCCTTTTTCATGCAGCGTGACCGACGCTTCATAAATGCCACCGAGCCCACCAATGCCCGAACCAATCAAGACGCCTGTGGCGATCTGATCCTCATGGGATTTGGGGAACCAACCCGCGTCCGCCAGAGCCTGGTCAGCCGCCGCCATCCCGAAAATGATGAAATCATCGACCTTGCGCTGCTCTTTGGGCTCGATGTAGCGATCAGGATCAAATTCCGCCGCGCCAGTGCCGCGCGGCACCGCCCCGCCGATTTTCCAACCCAGATCGGAGGTCTCAAACGAGGTGATCGCACCAATGCCGGATTGCCCCGCCAGCAATCTTTGCCAGCTCGCTTCGACACCATCAGCCAACGGACTGACCAGACCGAGGCCCGTGACGACCACTCTGCGCATGACTTCCCCCTCTTGTGCCCAAGGTCGCAACGACGAAGGAACTATTTTCCGCGCAGCGCAACCAGGCTCCAAAATACGAAAGGCGCCAACGGTGTTGCCGTCAGCGCCCGCCCAATCCACATCTCAAGCCTGTTGCCGCCACTGTCAAGCGGCGATCTCCAGACGCTGATCCATGTCACAAAACCAGGACGCGCTCAGGCAGTCTTGGCTTTTTCAAGAAACTTCACGGCATCGCCGACAGTCACGATATGCTCAGCCGCATCGTCCGGGATTTCAACGCCGAATTCTTCTTCGAAGGCCATCACCAGTTCGACGGTGTCAAGCGAATCCGCACCAAGATCGTCAATGAAATTGGCATTGTCGACAACTTTCGCCGGATCGACATCCAGATGCTCGACCACAATTTTCTTCACCCGATCAGCGACTTCGCTCATTGTCCACTTCCCCGTTCAATTGGTATTTCTTCCAAATACCTCAGCTTCGACAACCACGCTGTCCGCAACGGGACAAATTGGCCTAAACACACGTCAGCCCTCCGACGCAGCCCCTGGCAGGGCTGACGACCAAAGGGACGTCTAAATCACAGAACGACGACGTTCCGTTGTTGTGCGTCTAACACATTAATTTCCGCGTGGCGATAGCCAACATGCAACATCAACGGCCTGGTCGGCATGTCCATTGCGCCGACTGGCGAAATGGCCGCACCGATCAGGAAAAGGGCGAGGGGCCATGCGCGCCCCACCCGCCGTCATGCCGCAGTGCAGGTAATTGGTAGGCGCAGCACTGGGGCGAGGCTTCCCTGTCCCTAGGGATGCAGCCCGAAGCGGGCAAAAGTGGCGTCCACGTTGGGATCAAGCTGCCGCGCGGCGACAATATCCTTCTGGCCATCCACCTTGTCCCCTTTTCCAATGCGGGCAATGCCCCGACCAAACCAGGAATAGGCGGTCTTGGGATCCAGGGCGAGGGCGTTGCTGTAGTCGGTGATTGCCATGTCAAGCTGATGCTGGCGCAAGCGCGCAAAGCCTTTCTCGCTCCAGGCTACAGCCAATTTGGGCGCGAGCTTCAAGGCTTCGTCGTAATCGGAAAAACAAGGCGTCCATTGCTTCATCATGGAATAGGCAAAGGCCCGGTCCAGCAGGATGTGCGCCCTCGCATCTGATGAAAAACTCTTCGATTTCAACAAGATTGTGCATGACGCGACCCTTTGGGCAGCCGTGGCTTTTCCTTGGGAATTTTGACAAGTGGACACAACTGCAACAAGGGCCGGATCTTTCGCACTTCGAGCGGCCCCATTTGTCGTCGCACTGGCCCCGCTGAATGCCAGGGGCATCAACAACATGGACACAACTGCAAGTTTTGCGGGAAACACCTTGGCCATGGGGCACCTCGAATCAGCGATGAGGCAACATGAC
>DAICZI010000399.1 GCA_027311205.1 Beijerinckiaceae bacterium
AGTTCGTTCACGCCTGCCGACACGACATTTCCTGCAACCCCATTGGGATACCCGAACAACATGAAAGTCTGCTTGGGCCTTGCCGTGGGTGTCGGATAAGCCATGGCTTGGGTTGCGCCATTCTCGTTATAAACCTCGACAAGATCGCCGGCTGAAATTCCCAATGCCTTCATGTCAGCCGGGTTCATTTGAATAAACGCGTAAGGGATACGGTCAGTGACGAAGCTTTCTTGCTGATCGAGATAGGCGCTCTGCCAGACCTGATTGGCGCGTCCGTTGTTGATGAGGAAGGGAAATTTCTTCTTCTCGGCTACCTTATCCGGCAGTTCAAGACCGCGCCAAACCGCGGCAAGGAAGGTCGCCTTGCCATCCTTGGAATTGAACTTGCCATCCGCAAAGAGGCGCTTTGTCCCCGTGAGCTTGCCGTTGGCAAAACCGGTTGCTGGTTCTTGCACACCATTGGTGCCCATGGCCCTGAGTCGGTCATAGGTCACGAACTTACCGCCGCCAGCATTCAGATGGTAGCCGTCCATGAAGGCATCTTCTTCGGTTTTCCAGTCGAAGCCTTTGAACTTCGCGGCCTCCTTGTCCATTTTCAAGGCATGGAAAGCCTTTTCGAGATGGTTTGCGATGCGAGCTGCAATCAGGCAGTCCGGCATAGCGCTGCCAGGCGGATCCATATAGCGCTCGGTCAAACGCAAGCGGCGTTCGCCATTCATTGAGGTCAGGTTCATTTCGCCGGCTGTGGCGGCAGGTAGCCAGACATGGCTTGCCTGACCGATTTTTGAGGGCACAATGTCCATATCAACCGAGAACAGCCCGCCCGCCTTGATCGCGGCGGCAATGGCTTTGACCATGCCATCACGGTCGCCATATGGTACTGACCCCATGGCGTTCTTCACGATGTCGGTGCGGTGGCGATACATTTCCTTGAATTTGTCAGCGTTCAAGGTGGTCTTGTAATGGTCGCAAGCCCAGATGTGGTGGACGCCGCCCTTGCCCTCAAATAGCAGCTTGTCGATATAGGGTGCCGGCCGCCCTCCGGGATAGTCGGGTCTGACATAGCCTTCCTGATGGCCGCCCATGCGCACGCAGCCGCCTCCGGGACGTCCGACATTGCCAGTCGCCAGCGCGACATTCACAATGGCCGAATTGGTGCGGTAATTGTCATTGCCCCAAATCAGGCCTTTTTCATAGGCAAACATCGTGCGTCGGCGGGTGCCCCCCTTTTTCGGCTGCGCGATCCATTCAGCCGATTTCTTGATGTCGGCAACGCTCAGGCCTGTGATTTTAGCCGCGTCCGCCAAGGACATCTTGTTGGCAGCAACAGCTTTGTCATAATCCTTGGTTGAGGCCTTGATGAACGCGCTGTCGGTCCAGCCCTTGTCATGAATATAGGTGAACCAAGCGTTGAATAGCGCGAGGTCGGTGCCCGAATTGATCGCCAGATGCAAGACGCGGTCCTTGCCCGCCTCAATCTCCGCCGCATTGACGGAGACGGTGCGGCGCGGATCAACGAAGATGATGAGGGCGGGCGGATGCTCCTCATTGGGCATCTCGGCTTTCTTTTTGTCGGCCGAAATGCCACGCAGGTTCGGAATCCAGTGGTTGAGAAAATAATTGGTCTGGGTTTCGAGCGCGTTGTTGCCGATAGCGACAAGCGTGTCGGCAAGTTCGGCGTCCTCATAACAATTGTTGAGCTCGCCCACACCCATGTCGCGGGTGGCATGGACCTCGGAATTATAAGCAGGTCTGTTGTGAATACGGCAATTCTTGATCTTCATTGCACCGAAATAGAGTTTCCCAGTGCCCCAGGTGTTTTCGTAGCCACCCCCCGCACCACCGTGGTCGAACATCGAGACAAAAACACCATCCTCACCTTGATCGGCAACAACCTGGGCGGTAACCTTGGCGACAAGATCAAGGGCGTCGTCCCAGCTTGTTGGCTGCATCTGGCCGTAGCGCCACACCATGGGCTCGGTCAAACGCTGCTGCTGCGTGAACCGCGCGGTTGAATGCAGTTCTTCCGCCATGCGCGCTCCGCGGATGGAGCCAAGCCCGGAATTCACCACGCAGTTGTCGTCCGGTTTGATGACAATGTGCACATCCTGACCGTTCTGCTTGACGATATTGTACATGGAAGGCGCATACCAGGCTGCAGTCATTGCCTCCTGCTGTTTGCCGAGGTTGACGCCAAGGGCGTTCTGCGAAGCCGCCGCGCCGCCGAGTTCGTTCAGGCCCCAAGTGTAAGCCTTGTAGCCGCAGCCAACGATACAGAAATTGCAGGTGACATTGTGCTCCTTCGCCCCTTTCGGGATGATTGGGAG
>DAICZI010000039.1 GCA_027311205.1 Beijerinckiaceae bacterium
CGAGGCCTTGAACATGAACATTTCCATCACCGTGTAGAAGCCCTGCAAATAAGGCTGCTGGTCAATGGCAAAATTGAGATAGCCATCGCGCACTGCCTCCAGGGACTTCGGCTGCAGATCGAATCCACCGCCCTGGATGCCTTTTTTCGGCAGGTCGTATTTCTTCATGACAATGCCGACGCTGGACGTATCGCCACCGCTGACGGCAAACATGCCCTTCACATCCTGGTTGCCGAGGTAATAGGCGCTGATTTTCGAGAGCGCGACATTCACCGTCGGGTCGGTGGCGATCATCGTCGCCTCAATTTTGGCACCCGATTTCTTGATGGCAGCCAAAGCGCCATCAATGCGCGGCTGCAGATTGAGCTGGCCGGGGGTCGCGATAAACAAGGCAACCTTGCCTGAACCCACCAGTTTGACAATCCGCTCGCCCATCATCTGGCCAGAGAGGAACAAATCCTGCCCGATATAGGCGAGGCGGCCATTGCTGCTGCCCTGCGGCGCATCGGCATTGTAGCTGAACACCGGAATCCCGGCATTGAGGGCGGCGGCGACCGGCCGGTCAAAGCCGCGCGGATCGACAATTGGCACGGCAATGGCATCAGCCTTGCTGGCGATGGCGGCGTTCATGGCATTGACCATCTGGCCGACATCTGAGGTTTCAGAACCCGTCCATTGATAGTCACAGCCCAGAATTGCGCAGGCGTCATGGATGCCATATTGGCAGGGCACGAAAAACGGGTTGGTCGTCACGTGGTTGACGAAAACGAATTTCCAGCGCGGATGGGCCGGAAACGGGCCAGCATCGGCGGCCTGCGCGCGCGTGCCCGCCATCGCCACCATTGCTGCGGCCGTGCTGGCTGTGACGCCGTGCATCATGGCGCGGCGGGACAGTTGCAAACCGGATTGCTGCGTCAGTTCATCAGTTGGTTTCGAGCTCATCTTGGTCTCCCTTGGCACTTTTTTGTGACACGTTTTTATGATTACGGGACGCAGGTTATGCCTGATTCAATTGTTTGACAAGTGGGTCGGCGACGGCGCGCCAAGCATCGACATACGGCCCCTCACATCGGCCAATCGGCCGCGGAATCAAGCCTCAGCCAGACGCTCCGCGGCAAAAATCCTTGGTGTCACTCCCTCAAAGTTTCTTGGCATCATTGACAATGTTCATGCTCGCCACGCCGCTGTGGCCCAGGGCCACCGAGGCGAATGGGCCACCGTGGCACAAGTTGCCGGGGTCTTTGCCATCAAGTACGGAGGCGGCGGCCAGAATATCGGCGGCAAAGACCTCGGCATTGTCCTTGGGGCGATAGCCAAGAAAACTGGCACGGGCATTATCGACCGGCGCGCGATCATTGTTGGAGACGCCGTAAACCACGCTGAAACCGGTCACCGGCGTATCAAGGGCTCGTGCCACCAGATGCACCAGATCGGGATAGGAGAGCCAGGTTCCAAGCGCGCGCGTATTGTTGACCTGCGCGCAGGACAGAATACGCAGGCACACCGCTTCAACGCCGCGCTTGTCCCAATAAAGGCTGGCCAGATCCTCCGCGAAACATTTTGCAAGGCCGTAGAATGTATCGGGTCGGTGCGGTGCGTCCGTGCCGATGAAATCGGTCTTGAGGTGCATGCCGACCGCATGGATCGAGCTGGCGTAAACCACGCGCCGCACCTGGTTTTGATACGCCGCTTCCCACACATTGTAAGCGCCGATGAAATTGGGGCCAAGCAGGGTTTCAAACGGCGCCTCATCACCATAAGCGCCAAAATGCACCACCATGTCCGCCCCCTTCAGCAGGGCATCAATGTCGGCATAGCTCGCCAGATCAGCACGCTGATAGGTTTCGCGCGCATAGAGCCGGCCGAGATCGGGCACGATGTCGGAAGACACAAGTTCGTCAGCCATTTTGGACAGCGGCTCGCGCAGATAAGAGCCAAGACGCCCCGCCGCACCCGTCAGAACCAGTTTTTTCATGTCAGATTTCCACCTTTGATGTTGGTCCGCAGGGCCAGCCCCGCCAAAATTACCGCCGAAGCCAAAATTACCGCCGAAGCAAAGTCCAGCAAACGATCGACGCGAAGATCGCCGATAGTCGGAAAAGCGTCATCACGCCGAGAGTTTGTCAGGCGAACTCGCGGTCATATGATCGCCTCTTCTTCGAAGGGTACCTGGCGGGCAATCCGCTCATAGCCGAATGGCGAGAGGTCAAGCGTGCGAAAGCCGCCAAAGGTGATCAACTCCGCCATCGCGCGGCCCATCGCCGGCGATTGCTGCAGGCCATGACCGGAAAAGCCATTGATAAACATGAAGTTCCTGACCTCTGGGTGCGGCCCCAGAATGGCATTATGGTCCAAGGTGTTCATGTCATAATGGCCCGCCCATTCATGCGTCAGCCTGATCGCCTCAAATTGCGGAATCCGGGCGGCGATCACAGGCCAGACTTTCTCCTCCCACAGATTTTGATCCATGGCGAAGTCGTCGAAATCAACCGCTGGATCGGTTTCGGCATGGGCACCAGCCAGATAGGTCTGGCGACCGTCCTGGCGAAAATGCACGCCGGAAGGGTCGATGGTCAGCGGCAATTCCCGGTCGAGCGGCTGGGCCGCCGAGAAAATATAGGTATAGCGCTTGCGCGGCTCAATCGGAATTTCAAGGCCCGCCATGCGTGCCGTCACCGCGCCGCGCGTGCCCGAAGCATTGACGACATGGCCGCAGGCAATCACCGCGCCTGATTTCAGGGTCACGCTGTCAATGCGGGTTCCAGCACCATTGCGGTTGATGGCCACGACCTCATTGGCAACAGTCTCGACGCCGCGCTCCTTGGCCGAGCGCCGCCACCAGTCAAACACGGCGACGCTATCCCAATAGCCCTCATCAACGCGATTGATGCTGCCCAGCACAATGTCATCGACTTGGTAAAACGGATAGGCGCGCTTGATTTCGTCCGGCGTCATCAATTGGGTCGCCGCCCCTGCGGCCCGTTGTACCCTATAATTGGCGCGCAGGGTTGCGGCCATGGCTGGCGTGTCAGCCAGATACATGTAGCCATAACTCTGGATCGACAGCTCCGGCACGCGCACATCACCGCCCATGTAGCTGCGGAGGTTTTTCACGAAATCAGCGGCAAATTGCGAGATGCGCACGTTGATCTCGCGGCTGAATTGCTGGCGCATGCAACTGTTGGTGTGCGAGGTCGCGGCCTTGGCATAGGTCGGGTCTTTTTCGATCACCAGCACCCGGCCCTGAAAATCCTTGGTGTCAGACAGGAACCACGCGACGGAAGATCCCAGCATCGCGCCACCAATGATCACCACATCATAGCTGGCATGTTTTGGGGTTTGCAGGGGTTGGCTCACGTCAAAAACTCTCCCCGTTTCACGGCATCCAAAACCATCGCACAGGCCTCTGCGCTCAGCCCGTAATCGTTCATCGCGGCCTCGACCGAGATATAGCCCAGCGCCAGATCGCGTTTGACGGCCTCGACATCGCGCTGCGCCGGGTCGCCATAACCCGCGCCGCCGGGAAAGGCGAGCCTGACTCGCCGGCCATGAGGCACGAATTGCTTGCCCTTGCCTCGCATGGCCGCGCCATCATCGCGCGCGATGGTCGTGGCTGCACCATTGCGCCCGCCCTGCCGCCCGCGCGCCGGATAATCCACGCGGTCAAACATCGCCTGAAAATCAAACTCGTGGCCCTCCAGGGCGCCGACTTCCATGAATTGTCCGAGGCCTCCGCGATGCCGGCCTGGCCCGCCACTATCAGGGCGCAGCTCCTTGCGCCAGATGATCACCGGCCCGGCATGTTCGGTCGCCTCAACCGGCATGGTCATCACGCCGGAGGGGAATGCGGTGGCATTCAACCCGTCTAGGCTGGGCCGCGCCCCTGCGCCGCCCGAATTGAAAGTCAGCACCTCGGCCCGCCAGGTTCCCAAGGGCGCAGGCTGATCGGTGCGCGGGCGCAAGGACACCTGGAAATTGCACAAGGTTCCCGCCCCCTCTGCAGGCACCAGATGCGGGACGATGCGGTCGAGGGCGTCATAAACAGTGTCGGGCACCATGTGGCCAATCACATGACGCAAGGCGACCGGGGCTGGATGCAGCGCGTTCAGGATCGAATTTACCGGGGCGGTCACCTCGAAAGGGGCCAGCGAGGCGGCATTATTGGGAATTTCCGGGGCAATCGCGCATTTCAGCGCGTAACAGGCATAGGCCCTGGTATAGACCAGCGGCACATTGATGCCTTTTTTATCAACGCCCGACGATCCGGCGAAATCACAGATGATCCGGTCGCTTTGGATGTCCAGCCGCACTTTCAAATCAATCGGTTGGTCAAACCCATCAATCCGCATTGCCCCGCTGGCAGCGGCGCGGGGCAGAGCCGCGATCCGCTCCAGCGTCGCGCGGCGCGAATGCTCAAAAATGAAGTGGCTGATGCCGGTCAGATCATCCAGCGCAAATTCAGCCATCATTTCGCCGAGACGGCGCTGGCCAATCTCGTTGCAGGCTGCAAGCGCGTAAATATCGCCCACCACCTGATCAGGCTCACGCACATTGCCGCGCACCATGCGAATCAGCGTCTTGTCAACCACGCCACGCTCGGCCAGCTTCATGATCGGGATATAAAGCCCCTCCTCGTAGATCGAGGCGGCATCGGCCCCAAAGCCACGACCGCCAATATCAACGACATGCGCGGTACAGGCGAAAAATCCCACCAGGCCGTCGCAGTGGAAAAACGGGGTGACAACCGTAATATCATGCAGATGGCCGGTGCCCTCCCAGGGATCATTGGTGATATAGACATCACCCGCAAACATGGCGGCGCGCCCAATGCGGCGGATGAAATGGGCGACCGATTCGGCCATGGCATTGACATGGCCCGGCGTCCCGGTGACGGCCTGCGCCAGCATCAGCCCTGCGACATCATAAACCCCCGCCGACAAATCGCCGGCCTCCCGCACGCTGGTGGAAAATGCGGTGCGCACCAGGGCCTGCGCCTGCTCCTCAACTACCGAAATCAACCGGTTCCACATGACTTGATAGGCGACGCTGGAGATTTGGGCCTGCCGATTCATGCTCTCAGACCTTGCGCATGAGTTCGATGGTGCCGTCGCTCTGCACCAGGGCGGAGCGGCTTGAAGGCACGATGATCGTGGTCTCGTCTTCCGTGATGATGGCTGGCCCTGCCAGGGTCTGGCCCGCGCGCATCGTGGCGCGCGCGACGACCGCGGCGGGCACCGTTCGGGACAAAGCCGCATCAAACAGACCGCGGATGCCGGATGGAGCCAGCGGGCAAAGTTCTGCCGGTTCGTCAACGCGCTCAACCTTGGGCGCGGGTGTTGTCGCATTCACCGCCCAGACGGTAATTTCAACATCTGCACCCTCGACGGTGCGTCCAAACAGCGTGGCATAATCGGCCTCAAACAGCTTTTGGTAGGTCGCGGCATCGGGATGACGGGCCTGCTCCGGCGTTAAGGCAATCGGAATTTCCCAGCCTTGCCCGCTGTAGCGCATATAGGCTTTGAAGTGCGCGCTCAGCGGCGCATTCGGCGCGCAGGAGCGCACAAACATCGTCGCCTCGCACTCCAGATCAGTCAGCAACGCTTGTACCCGCTCAGGCGCAAACGCTGAAAGCCGCATATAGACCGAGCGGTTGGCCTCAAAACTGAACGGCGCACGCAGAAAGCCGATGGCTGAACCGACGCCGGCGCCCGTGGGCACCAGCAGCCGGGCGATCCCGAGTTTCTCGCACAGCCGCCCGGCGTGCAGCGGTGCCGCGCCACCAAAGGCGATCATGGTGTAGCGCGCCAGATCCTCGCCGTTTTCAACGGCATGCACCCGCGCGGCACTGGCCATGTTTTCATCAACCACTTCGGCAAGGCCAAAGGCGGCGGTTTGGACATCCATGTCCAAAGGCGCACCAACCACGCGCGCCAGCGCCGCCTCGGCAGCCGCTTTGTCGAGCTTGAAGGAACCACCCGCAAAGCTGTCGGCGTCAAGCTTGCCCAATGCCAGATCAGCATCGGTGACGGCGGGCTTGTCGCCGCCCTGCCCGTAACAGGCGGGCCCTGGCTCGGCCCCGGCACTCAGCGGCCCAACCCGGATTTGTCGCAAGGCATCGACATGCGCCAGCGAACCGCCGCCAGCGCCGATTTCGACCATGTCAATCACCGGAATCGAGATCGGCATGCCCGAGCCTTTTTTGAAGCGCGTGCTGCGCGCCACCTCAAATACCCGCGAAGTTTTAGGGCTTTGGTGCTTGATGAGGCAGATTTTGGCGGTGGTGCCGCCCATATCAAAGGAAAGCACCCGGTCGAGCCCGAAGCGCGCCGCAATATGGGCAGCAAACACCGCCCCCCCGGCTGGCCCCGATTCCACCAGCCGCACTGGAAATTCAGCGGCTTTCTCCAGTGAAATAATCCCGCCGCCCGAATGCATCAGGAAAATCGGGCAGGAAATGCCCTCCGCCGCAAACCGGCCCGTCAACCGCATGAGATAACTCGACATCAGCGGTTTCACATAGGCATTGGCGATGGTGGTGCTGAAGCGTTCATATTCGCGCATTTGCGGTGAGACCTCGCAGGAAAGCGATACCATCACCCCCGGCAGCATGTGCGCCAGCACCTCGCCGATCAGCCGCTCGTGCGTATCATTGCGGTAGGAATGCATCAGCCCGACGGCAATGCTGGCATAACCCGCCGCTTGCAGGCGCAGCGCCAGCCGCTCGACCTCCCCGCGCTCCAGCGCCACCAGCACATCGCCCCTGGCGCTGATGCGTTCGCGCACCGTAAAGCGGCTTTGGCGCGGCAACAGCGGTTCGGGCGGCACCAGATTGAGATCATATTGCTCGAAGCGCGATTCGGTGCGCATCTCGATCACATCGCGAAATCCCTGCGTGGTGATCAGCGCGGTCTTGGCCCCGCGCCGCTCGATCAGTGCGTTGGTCGCCAGCGTCGTGCCATGGATGATCTGGCCAATGGCGCCCGGCGCAACCCCGGCTTTGGCGCAAACCTGGTGCAGGCCCCCGATAATGGCTTCCTCAGGCGCAGCAGGCGTCGTCAGCACCTTGGCTGAGACCTGGCGCCCCCCCGTCTCCAGCACGATGTCAGTAAAAGTGCCACCAATGTCGATGCCCACCCGCGCCGCCGAAGTCGCCATCGCTGATCCTGTCCGGTGTTGTCCCACGACTGCGTGCGTGCGGGCGCGGTTGCTGACAAGCACGCATCATAGAGAGATTCTGCATCGTTCCAAGATGCTGCAGGCGATCAGGCTTGACCGCTTGATCGATAAAGCGCCGCACCGCCTGCCTGAGGGGGAGCGGCGTCGCGCCAGATGCGCCGCTTTCCAGTTTTCCGCATGGGCACCACGCCCTGATCGGCCAACGCAAGATTTGCTGTCGACTCCACAAGCCCCCGATGCGCTGGGTGCAACGTCCGGCATGCAACCAAACTCGTCCCCCTTACCCGCCGCCAATCCGCCCATGGGCATAATCCCAATAGAGCGCGCGGGCCTGGGCCATCGTGGGGCCTGGTTGCAGGGCGCGTTCGCCTATGCGGGTGACGGGCACCACTTTGGAGAAATTGCCGGTGGCGAAAATCTCGTCGGCTCCAAAGAAATCCTGGGGCAACAGTGTGGCCTCAACCACCTCGCGCCCGGCGGCGCGCAGCAGTTTCAGCACGCGGGCTCTGGTGATGCCGGAAAGGAATGTGCCATTGGCGGCGGGAGTCATCACCACGCCGTCCTTCACCATGAACACGTTGGAATTAGCCAGTTCCGCGACATGGCCGAGCATGTCGCAGACCAGCGCATTGTCGAAGCCGCGCGAGGCGGCCTCGTGCAGGGCCCGCGCGTTGTTAGGATAAAGACAGCCGGCCTTGGCGTCGGTGGGGGCGGTTTCCGGCGTTGGTTTGCGGAACGGCGACAGGGTCACCGAAAAGCCCTTGGGCACCGGCATCGCCGCCTCGTAGAGGCAGAGGCAAAACCGCGTGGTTTCGGGATCAAACTTGACACCGCCGCCGACGCTGCCAACCTCGGCCCAATACATCGGTCGCACATAAAGCGCGGTCTTGCCGTCAAAATGGCTGAGGCCTTCGTGCGCCAAAGCCATGAGTTCAGCCTCGCTCATCAAGGGTTTCAGCAACATGGCGCGGGCCGAGCGGTTGACACGGGCCATGTGCATGTCGAGATCGGGGCAAACGCCCTCAAACACCCGCCCGCCATCAAACACCATCGAGCCCAGCCAGGCCGCATGAGTGCGCGGCCCCATGATGGCGATGTTGCCTTCCTGCCAGGCTCCATCAAAATAGGTCCAGGTGCGCGAATAGGTCTGGCTGGAGGGAAGGAGCGGCATTGGTCAAGCCTGCGATTCGGGGACGTGAAGCGGCTACTCTATCTGTCTGCCGGGGTTGCGCCAAGCGCGCCATCACCGCGCATCATTGAAGCGCCGCCGAGGACCGTTGGGATGCAGTTTTTTCACAAACCTGTTCCCCGCGCGCAAACCTATTCCCCGCGCGATGGACGGGCCAGCAGGGCGGTTATCGCCTCGGCCACGCTGGTTCGCCCCTGCAAAATCCCATCCACCGCGAAGGTAATTGGCATGTCAACGCCGCGCGCGCGCGCCAGATCGGCCAATATGCTGGCTGTGAAGGCCCCTTCGGCGAGGTGGGCGGGTGGTGGCCCGCCGCGCCCCAAAGCCTCGCCAAAGGCAAAATTTCGTGATTTTCCGGGCTGGCACGTGAGCACGAGATCACCAAGGCCCGAAAGGCCGGTCAAGGTCTCCGGCCTTGCGCCAAAGGCCCGGCCAAAGCGGGCGAGTTCGGCAAAGCCACGGGCAATCAGCGCGGCATTGGCGCTGGCCCCCAGCCCGCGCCCTGCCGCCATGCCGCAGGCAAGCGCCAGCACGTTCTTGGCCGCGCCACCAATCTCGACGCCACGTAGATCGGTCGAATGATACAGGCGAAACCACGGCGCGCCGAGGTCGGCGCGGCATTGGTAAAACAGCGCCGCTTCAGCGCAGGCCAGCGTCACGGCGGTCGGCAGGCCCGCCGCCACGTCTTCGGCAAAGCTTGGGCCGGAGAGCACCGCCAGCGGCGTTGCGGGCAGATAATAGCTTGCAATATCCGAGAGGAACGCGCCGCTGCCGCGCTCGATGCCCTTGGCGCAGATCACCAAAGGCACGCCTTGCGGCAGAAACATCGCTAGGGCTTCGGCAATGCCGCGCAGGGCCTGCGCCGGTATCGCGGCGACGACCAGGCGGGCGGCGGCCAGCGCTGCCAGATCGGGCGTCGCGCGGATGCTGGCGGGCAGCGCAACGCCAGGCAGATGGGCGCGGTTTTCATGGGTGGCATTGAGCGCTGCGGCGGCGTCAGGATCGCGCGCCCATAGGGTCACCGCCCGTCCATTGCGCGCGGCCAGAAGGGCCAGCGCCGTGCCCCACGCCCAGCCCCCCAAAACCCCGATCTCAGCCACCGCGACCTCAGACATGGGCGCTCCGCCTTGCCATGATGGATTGCCTCGCTTTGTCGATCGAGCGGCCAGCGCGGGCGCGCCGGAGCTGAAAGCTCGTCGGCAAGCCCCAGCCGCAGCCGCTCGATGCCGGCCCAGGCAATCATCGCGCCATTATCGGTGCAAAGCTCCAGCGGC
>DAICZI010000003.1:0-3517 GCA_027311205.1 Beijerinckiaceae bacterium
GCACCAAGCCGCGCGCCACCTGCTGCGGCTGGGTGCAGCTTTTGGCAAATTCGCGTTGTGCAAGCGGGTGGCGGGCGTCACGGCAGAGGCCATGGAATGTATTGGCGGTTCTGGCGTGATGGAAAACTGCATCATGCCCCGGCTGTATCGCGAGGCCCCGGTCAATGCCATCTGGGAGGGCTCCGGCAACATCCAGTGCCTTGATGTGCTGCGCGCCTTGCGGAAATCCCCCGAGACGATCGACATTTTCCGCGATGAGCTTCGCCTCGCCAAAGGTGGCCATGCCGCGCTCGACCAGCATATCGCGCGGCTTGACGATGATCTCGCTGATCTGGCAGGCGCGGAGCCGCAGGCTCGCCGCCTGGTGGAGGCGATGAGCGCGGCGCTGCAAGCCAGCCTGCTGGTGCAATATGCGCCGCACAGCGTTGCCGATGCGTTTTGCCAGGCCAGGCTCAACAATTCGGGTGGCGCTCTCTACGGTACCTTGCCGCAGGGCTGCGACGTGAAGGCCATCATCAAGCGCGCGGCGGCACGGTGAGGGCTGCCTAAATTAAGCCCATCGCGCATGGCAAATCGCGTGGTCGTCATCTATCTTCCACCCAAGATCAGGTCGTATCCAGGAACCATTTCATGCTGAAAGCCCAACACCGCATTTTTGGCACCCTTGCCCTTGCCCTGGCGCTTGGCGCGAGTGTGCCGGCCATGGCCGATGGTCTCCCCGCCCTTATGGCCCTGAAGGCGCAGGGCATTCCCAGCCTTGCCGATCTGGCCGCCCGGGTTTCGGCTGCCGTGGTAAACATTTCGGCGGAGGAAATCATTCCTGGTCATGGCCCGGCCATGGTCACCCCGCACATCGCGCCGGGCACACCCTTCGACAAGATGTTCCGCAATTTCTTCAAAGACCACGGCAAGGGGATGCCGCCGATGGACGAGCAGCACAGCACCGCGACCTCGCTGGGTTCGGGTTTTGTCATTGATCCTTCCGGCATTGTCGTCACCGACAATCACGTCATCGCCGAGGCCAACCACATAACGGTGATTTTCACCGACGGTCGCAAGCTCAAGGCGAAATTGCTCGGGCGCGACAAGAAGCTCGATATTGCCGTGTTGCAGGTGACCTCGCCGACGCCGCTCAAGGCGGTTTCCTTTGGCGACAGCGATAAAATGCGCATTGGCGATCCGGTCATGGCGGTGGGCAACCCCTTCGGGCTCGGCGGCACCGTGACGGCGGGCATTGTCTCCGCCCGGCACCGCAACATTGATTCTGGCCCCTATGACGATTTCATCCAGACCGACGCCTCGATCAACAAGGGCAACTCCGGTGGGCCCTTGTTCAACATGGCGGGTGAAGTCATCGGCATCAACACCGCCATCCTGTCACCCTCGGGCGGCTCCATCGGGCTTGGCTTTGCCACCCCGGCCAATAATGTCATCTCGGCGATTGCACAATTGCGCCAGAATGGCGTCGTGAGGCGCGGGTGGCTGGGCGTGCGCATCCAGCCGGTTGATGCGGCCATCGCGGAAAGTCTGGGCATTGGCAAGCCGCGCGGCGCTTTGATTGCAGGGCTGGAGGCCAGTGGCCCGGCGGGGCCAGCCGGCCTGAAACCGGGCGATGTTATCGTCAAGTTTAATGGTCATGACATCGCCAAGTCGCGCGACCTGCCCAAAATGGTCGCCAATACTGCAGTGGGTGATGACGTGCAGGTGGAAGTGATCCGCAACGGCCGCACGCTGGACAAGACCGTGAAACTCGGGCTGCTGCCGGATGACAGCAAAATTGTCGCCGCCGCCAAGGCACCGGCAACCCAAACCGTCGCGCCGGTCACGGCGATAGGCATGGAATTGGGCATGCTCGACGATGCCGCCCGCAAGAAATTCAATATTGCCGCCAAGATCAAGGGCGTGCTCGTGACCGGCGTCGAGCCGCAATCGACCGCCGCCGCCAAGGGCATTGGAGCGGACAATGTGATTGTCGAGGTCGGGCAAAAGGAAGTCTCGACGCCTGCCGACGTGGTCGCGGCGCTGGCGGATATGAAAAAGGCAGGCAAGAAAATCGCCTTGTTCCTGATCGCGCGTCCGTCGGGTGACGAGCAGTTTGTGGCGCTGCCGGTGCCCTGAGTCACAGACGGCAAAAGCAATAAAAAGCGAGCGGAACAATGAGCAGCACCGATCCCCAGGGCACACAAACAGCCGCGCAGTTGATTGACGCGCGGATCATCGAACTGGGTGACTGGCGCGGCGCGATGCTGGCCCGCCTTCGCGCCTTGATCAAACAAGCGCTCCCCGATGTTGTGGAGGAGTGGAAATGGCGCGGCGTGCCGGTGTGGTCGCGCGGCGGCATCATCTGCACCGACGAAACCTACAAGAACGTCGTCAAAATGACCTTTGCCAAAGGCGCGGCGCTGGATGACCCGGCAAAGCTGTTCAATTCAAGCCTCGAGGGCAACACCAGACGCGCCATCGACTTTTCTGAAGGCGAGACTCTTGACGAGCCCGCCCTCATGTCACTGTTGCGCGCCGCTGCGGCCCTGAATGCGTCGCGGGCTTGATGGGCGCAGCACACGCGGCCGCCTTCGGCGTGATTGGGGCAGGGGCCGCAGGGCGGCGGAAAACCCCTCGTCCGGCTCTGTGCATCACTTGTCTCCCGCAAAGGTGGAGATGACGGCGCAGATCAACCGCGCCCCAACCCTTGACATCACCGCCCGGCGCGCCTATCCCCACGCCATTCGCACGTGAGTGAAGACCCGTTTCCTTAAGCCGTCATGCCCTTTGAGGCCTGCGGTCCACGTTCAGCGGCGCTGATGCGCTCCTGGGCGCGTTTGGCTTTGGGTTGGTGCTTGCGTTTTTGGCTAACCGAAGGAACTCCATGTTTGAGGGTCTGACCGAAAAGCTCTCTGGCATTTTCGATTCGATCACCCGTCGCGGGGCGCTGCGCGAGGAGGACGTCAACAATGCCATGCGCGAGGTGCGCCGGGCGTTGATCGAGGCCGACGTCGCGCTCGATGTGGTGCGCGCCTTTGTCGACAAGGTGCGGGCGCAGGCGATTGGGGCGAATGTCGTCAAATCGGTGACGCCGGGCCAGATGGTTATCAAGATCGTCAATGATGTTCTGGTCGAAACGCTGGGCTCGGTTGCCGAACCGCTCAACCTCGAAGCCGCGCCGCCCGTGGCGATCATGATGGTGGGTTTGCAGGGCGCGGGCAAAACCACGACGTCGGCCAAAATCGCCAAGCGCCTGACCGAGCGTGACAAGCGCAAGGTGCTGATGGCCTCGCTCGACGTGAAGCGCCCCGCTGCGCAAGAGCAATTGGCCGTGCTCGGCCGCCAGATTGGCGTCGCGACGCTCCCGATCGTGGCGGGCCAGACGCCGGTGCAGATTGCCCGGCGCGCCGAAGAGGCGGCGCGTTTGCAGGGCTTTGATGTCGTCATTCTCGATACGGCTGGCCGCACCCATATTGACGAGCCTTTGATGGCGGAAATGGCCGAGATCAAGGCCGCGTCCAACCCGCATGAAATT
>DAICZI010000003.1:3527-18739 GCA_027311205.1 Beijerinckiaceae bacterium
CCGGCATTGTGCTGACCCGCACCGATGGCGATGGCCGTGGCGGCGCGGCGCTGTCGATGCGCGCGGTCACGGGGCGTCCGGTCAAGCTGATCGGTACCGGCGAGAAGATGGACGGACTCGACGAGTTCAACCCGACGCGCATCGCCAATCGTATCCTCGGCATGGGCGACATCGTGGCGCTGGTCGAGCGCGCCGCAGCCAATATTGATGCCGACAAGGCGCAAAAGCTCGCCGAGCGCATGAGCAAGGGCCGGTTTGATCTCAATGATCTTTCGGAGCAACTGGCGCAGATCGAGAAAATTGGCGGGCTTGGCGGGATCATGGGCATGTTGCCCGGCATGGCGAAAATGAAGGATCAGCTCGCCGCCGCCAACATCGATGACCGCGTGGTCAAACGCCAGCGGGCGATGATTTCGTCGATGACCGCCAAAGAGCGGCGTGACCCGGATATTCTGAAGGCTTCGCGCAAAAAGCGCATTGCGGCGGGCAGTGGCACCAAGGTTGAGGACATCAACCGGCTGCTGAAGCAGCATCGTCAAATGGCCGACATGATGAAGCAAATGGGTGCGGCCCAGGGCAAGCGCGGCATGATGGGCAAAATGGCTGGCATGATGGGCATGGGCGGCGGGATGCCGGGCGGGATGCCCGTGCCAACGCCCGAAGAGATCGCTGCCCTGCAAAGGCAAATGGGCGGGGCCTTGCCACCGCCGGGTGCCGGGCTGCCCGCGATGCCACCGGCCATGCCGACGGGCGCACCGCGTCTGCCCGGCGGATTGCCGGGCCTTGGTGGCGGCAAGCTGCCGGGGCTTGGCGGCTTCAACCCCTTCGGGGGCAAGAAAAAGTGAGTTTGGCGCTGGTGCCCTCCCGAAGTCCAGCCGCCCATTGTGATCGGGTTTCGAAAAACGTATGAAAGGTTGAACTTATGTCTCTGAAAATTCGTCTGTCGCGCGGCGGTGCCAAGAAGCGCCCGCATTATTCGATCGTGGTGGCTGATGCGCGGATGCCGCGCGATGGCCGCTTCATCGAGAAGCTCGGCACGTTTGATCCGCTCAAGAAAAAGGATGACGCCACCCGCGTCGTCATGGATACCGAAAGCGCCAAGGCGTGGATTGCCAAGGGCGCACAGCCGACCGATCGCGTGCAGCGGCTTCTTGTCGGCATCGGGGTTGGCGAGCGCGTCGCGCACAACAACCCTGAAAAGGCAAAGCCGAAGAAAAAGGCGCAAGAGCGCGCTGCTGCCGCCGCCAAGGCCGCTGAAGCCGCTGCCGCACCGGCTGCAGACTAAAGCCAAGGGCCGCCGCGAGGTGGCCCTTTTTTCATGGGCACACGACTTTCGGGGGCACCCGACCAGCCCGCCCTGAGCCCCAGTCTCGCAGTGAGAGCCACCCCAAAATGAGCCTTGATGATTTTGCCCGCCGTCTGGCCGACAGCCAATCCAGCCCCACGCACCTGACCTTGCAGGATTTCACCCCGCCACGGGATGCTTCCGAAGCCATGCAGGTGCAAGCCGCGAGCCTGCGCTGGATCGGCGCGGAGGTCGGCGGCTTCAAACTGGGTTTTGCCGCTGACGGCACCGCCATTGCCGGGCCGATGCTGCAACCCACCATCACGCCGGCACCCGCGAGGCTCATCCTGCCCGCTCGCGGCGGCTTGCTGGCCGAAGTCGAAATCGCCTTCCGTCTCAGTCAGGACCTGCCGCGCCGGGAACGGCCCTACCTGCGCAATGAGATCATGGCGCATGTGGGAGAGGTGCTGATCGGGATTGAATGGCTGTGCACAAGGCTGGACGCCGCAGCGGCAGCGAATTTCCCGGCGTGGCTGGCCGATCGCCTCGGCAATCATGGCTATGTGACGGGCGCGTGTGTCAGCCCGGCGCAGATCGGCGATTTGCAGCATCAGCGCACCAAAGTGCAGGTCAACGGCGTGAATGTGCACGACAAGATCGGCGGTCATCCGCAAAATGATCCGCTCATGCCGCTGCTGGCCTATGCCAATGCGCAAAATGATGCGCTGGGTGGCCTGAAGGCCGGAATGGTGATCACCACCGGGTCGCTGATCACGCCTTTGCCGATCACGCGGCCCTGCGAGATCAGCGCCGGGATCGAAGGCATTGGCGCTATCGCCGCGTCAATCGTCGCCGCCTGACATCTGGCGGAGCAGCGCTTCGGCGTCGGCGAGGTCTGCTGGATTGTTGATATTGAAAAATGGATCATGGGGCAGGTGGTCCCATGCCACGCTGCGTGAACCCAGCCGCTGCAAAACCTTGCTGACAGCGCGCATCTCCTCCTCGACCACCATGACCCGCAAGGCATCACGCACAGCCAGCGGCCAAAGCGTGATGGCCGGGTGCAGAGCGCCGTTGGATGCGGCAGTGGCCGGGCGGGCCGCGTCAGGTTTGCTGGCCACGGCCAGGCGCGCCGCCAGATCATCCGGCGCAAAGGGCGTATCGACCGGCAGGCTGAGCATGTGCATGACGCCGGGGGCTTCGCGCTCCAGCCAGTCAAGCCCGGCAAGGATGCCGGCCAGCGGCCCCTGAAAGCCCGGCAAATCATCGGCGATGACGCGCGCCGCGCCAAAGGCCGCAAAGCGGGCAGGGTCGCCCGCTGCGCTGATGAGCACGGGGGTGCATGACCGCGCCAGACCGGCGAGGGCGTAGCTGACAAGCGCCTTGCCGCCGAGCCTGACCAGCGCCTTGTCCTGGCCACCGAGGCGGCGCGCCTGCCCACCAGCCAGAACCAGGCCCGCGACCTGCATCGCCGTCACCTCACTTCAGCACAAAATGCAGGGCAAGCGCCACAACGCCAAGCCCCGCCACCGACGCGGCCCACAGGCCGACAAACCAGAGCAGGCGGGTGCCGAGATGCGGCCGGGTCAATGATAGCCTCCTGCCGGATCAAGCTTGCCACGAAAAATCCAGTAGGAGAACGCCGTATAGGCGAGAATGACCGGCACCAGCGCCACGGCACCATAAAGCAGGAATTGCAAGCTGCTGGTGGGTGCTGCTGCCTGCCAGATGGTGACGGATTGAGGCACGATATACGGATAAAAGCTGATGCCAAGCCCGATATAGGTGAGCACAAACAAGGCGAGAGCCGCCAGGAAAGGTTGATAATCTAGCTCTTCGCCAAGACTGTACATCAGCCTGTAGCCAGCAAAGGCCACCAGCAAGGGCACGGGTGCGGCATAAAGGATCGCTGGAAACGACAGCCAGCGATGGAAATAGGTGCCGTTGAGAAAAGGCGTCCACAGGCTAACAATCACGATAAGCGCCAGCATGGCGACGCCCGCAACGCGCGCAACGGACCTTGCCCACAGTTGCAGCGCGCCAGTGGTTTTCATGTTGACCCAGGTTGAGCCCAGCAGCACATAGCCGACGGTCAGAGCCACGGCGGTGAGCAGACTGAAGGGTGTCAGCCAGTTCCACCAGCCGCCTGCATAGGCACGTCCGACGACCGGAATGCCCTGCACAAGGGCACCCAATGCCAGCCCCTGCGCCAAAGCTGCCACCAGCGATCCTGCAAAAAATGCGGCATCCCAGATGAATTTGCCGCGACGCGTGCGCCAGCGGAACTCGAACGCCACCCCGCGCAGCACCAGCCCCAGCAACATTGCCATCAGCGGCGCATAGAGGGCGGGCATGATGATCGCATAGGCCAGAGGAAACACGGCAAACAGGCCACCGCCGCCAAAAATCAACCAGGTTTCGTTGCCATCCCACACAGGAGCAACCGCGTTCATCATCAGGTCACGCTTTTCCTCGTCCCCGGCAAAAGGAAACAAGATGCCAATGCCCAGATCAAAGCCGTCGAGAATAACATAGGCCAGCACCGCAAAAGCGATAAGTCCGGCCCAGACAAAGGGTAGGTCGAAGGTCATTCTCTTTGTTTCCGCTTTTGAATTATGCGAACGGGGCGACACGATGGCTGGAGGCCAGCCCTGCAACAGGCGTGATCCCCGCTGCCCGCGACGGGCCGTGGTCTTCGAAATCGGTCTCGTCACTGCCAGGCGTGCGGTTCATCAGCCGCAACAGATAAAACACACCCGCCCCGAAAACTGAAAAATAGATCACGACAAACATCAGCAGCGACGCGGCCACCGCCGGCGCGGCAATTGGCGAAATCGACTGGTCAGTGCGCAGCAACCCATAGATCGTGTAGGGCTGTCGGCCCACCTCCGTGGTGATCCAGCCCGCCAGCACGGCTATGAACCCGGCAGGTGCCAGCGCCAGTGCGGCCCAGCGCAGCGCGACGTTGTCATAGAGACGCCCGCGCCATCGCAGATAAAGGCCCCACAGACCGAAGCCGGCCATGGCAAAGCCCAGCGCCACCATCAGGCGAAAGCTGAAAAACACCACAGTCGAATCCGGCTGCTCGTTGCGTGGCCAATGCTTCAGGCCGGTGATGCTGCCGTTCAGGCTGTGGGTGAGAATCAGGGCACCCAGATAAGGGATTTCGATCTTGTCATGGGTGGTTTGCGCTTTCATGTCCGGAATGCCGAAGAGGATCAGCGGCGTGTGCGGCTTTGTCGTGAAATCCCCCTCCATTGCGGCAATCTTGGCGGGTTGGTGCTCCAAAGTATTGATGCCATGAGCGTCACCGGCGAGAATTTGCAGCGGCGCGACAATCGCTGCCATCCACAGTGCCATCGAGAACATCAGCCGCGCCACGCGGTTGGTGTTGTCGCTCAGCAGATGAAAGGCGCCAACCCCGCCTACAGCAAAGGCCGTGGTGAGATAGGCGGCCAGCACCATATGCACCAGGCGATAGGGGAACGAGGGGTTGAAAATCACCGCCATCCAGTCCAGCGGAATATATTGGCCCTGGGCATTGATGCCAAAGCCGGCGGGAGTCTGCATCCAACTGTTCACCGCCAGAATCCAGAAGGCAGAAAACAATGTCCCGGCGGCGACCATGACGGTCGCGAAGAAATGCAGCGCGCGCCCGACTTTCTGTTCGCCAAACAGCATCACGCCCAAGAAGCCGGCCTCCAGGAAAAACGCCGACATCACCTCGTAGCCCATCAGCGGCCCGATCACCGGCCCGGCCTTGTCTGAAAATACGCTCCAGTTGGTGCCAAACTGATAGCTCATGACAAGGCCGGAGACGACGCCCATGCCAAAAACCACGGCGAAAATCTTTTTCCAATAATCAAAGGCGGATTTATAGGCATCGTCCCCGCGCAGGAGCCACAGGCCTTCCAGAACGGCCAGAAAGCTGGCAATTCCAATCGAGAAGGCTGGAAACAGGATATGCACCGCCATGGTGAAGGCAAACTGGCCGCGCGCCAGCAGCGCCGCATCTAGGTGGTTCATCATCTGATTGCCTCATCATATTCTTGTTTTCATATATGAACTGGACGCGGATGAACGGCAAGGCTTATATCGTCGCAGCGTCGCCGCGAACAGAATGGCGAAGCGCTCTGGTAAAACTTCGCCATACCGATTAAATACGCTCCCAGCCGTGGACGTCAACAATCCAGGCGGCAGGTCTGGAATGTCCGGGCGTCTGTCTCAACATTGATCTTTGGGAGTTTTGGATATGAAAAAGATTGCAATTGCCGCCCTCATCGTTGCCAGCTTTGGCTTTGCAGCAGGGGCGCAGGCAAAAGGTTGCTTGAAGGGCGCAGCGGCTGGCGCCGTGGCCGGGCATTTCGCTCATCACACGATTCTGGGCGCTCTGGGTGGCTGCGTTGCCGGCCACGAAGCCGCCAAAATGGCCGCCCGGCGCAAGAAAGCCGAAGAAATGAAGGCCATGCAGCAGCAACAGCAGGGCATTCAGCCCGCCAACCCCGGTGCAGTTCCCTCGCCGTCGCCGGCGGTTCCTGCCAACAACAACTAAGTTCGACAAAAAGTGGATGGAGCGGGCGATCGGGATCGAACCGACGACATATAGCTTGGGAAGCTATCGTTCTACCACTGAACTACGCCCGCGTTTCGGCTCGCACCATAGCCAGAACGCGGGCGCAGTCAACGCCTGATCGGGGGGCTGGTTCGGCATTTTGACGACGACGGGCTTATCCCCGGAAGCGAACGCCTGAGGCGCGAGGCCACGGCGCTTGTCTGCGGCCTTCAGGGAAAGCATGTGCCTCGAGGGCAGGCTTTCAATGCCGCGCCAAACCGCTTAAGGCAGGGGTTTGGTTTCATCTGGTGCTGATCGCTAACCCATGCTGCTTCCCAAACGTGCCCTTGATGAGCTTGCCAAAGGCGGTTCGCTGACCCTTGGCGGCGTGCCTGATGGCTATGACGCTTTCCTTGCCGCTGAAATCGCCCGCCATTTTGCCGAGGCGGCCGAGTCTCGCGCTGCGGTCTTTCTCCATGTCGCACGCGATGGCCAGCGCTCGTCAGCCTTCCGCGAGGCGCTGCGCTTTGCTGATCCGGGCCTCGAGGCGCTGGAATTTCCTGCCTGGGATTGCCAGCCCTATGACCGCATTTCGCCTAATCCGGACATCGCCGCGCGGCGCATGACGGTGCTGTCGCGGCTGGCGCGCACCCGATCAGGCTTTGAGCGCCCGCGCATTATCTGCGCGACGCTGAACGGCCTGGTGCAACGCTTGCCCCCTGTGAAGCAGGTAGCCGAGCAAAGCCTTTCGGCGGCGCCGGGTAATGCGCTGTCGATGGACAAGGTCATTGAATGGCTGACGATCAATGGCTTTCTGCGCGCCTCGACGGTGAACGAGACCGGCGAATTTGCCTTGCGTGGCGGCATTCTTGATCTTTTCCCGCCGGGTCTGCCGTTTCCGGTGCGGCTCGATTTTTTTGGCGACACGCTCGAATCAATCCGCAGTTTTGATGTCGAGACCCAGCGTTCGCTGGCGCAATTGCGCTCGCTTGATCTGGTGCCGATGAGCGAGGTGCAACTCACCACGGATTCGATCCGGCGCTTCCGGCAAGGGTATCTGACCGCCTTTGGTGCCGAGACGCGCGGCGATGGGCTTTATGAAGCCATCTCGGAAGGACGGCGCCATCCGGGCATGGAACATTGGCTGCCGCTGTTCTGGGGCAGCAGTTCGACCCTGTTTGATTATCTGCCCGGCGTTCCCTTGCTGCTCGATCCGCAGATTGACGAGGCGGCGCGCGAGCGCTTTGCCGGCATTGCCGATTATTATGTGGCGCGCCGCGAGGCCTACGAGCGCAACCCGCGCGAGGCGGCCTACAAGCCGCTGCCGCCCGCCGCGCTTTACCTTGACGGCGATAATCTCGCCGCTGAATTCGCCAAACGCTCGGTGTTGCGCTTTGTTGCGGACGCGGGCGCAGCCAGCCCCGGCAGACTGGTGGTGGATGCCGGCGCGAAGCCGGGGCGCAATTTTGCCCCTGAACGCGCGCAGCCCGATGTCAATGTGTTTGAAGCTGCCGTGGCGCACATGGGAAGCGAGGCCGGGCAGGGGCGGCGGGTGATTGTCGCCGCGTTTTCGGATGGCGCGCGCGAGCGCCTGTCGGGCGTGCTCAGCGACCACGGCGCAGCCAGCCGCGAGCCGGTTTCAAGCCTGGCGCAGGCGCGTGCTTCCAAATCCACGCTGGCGCTGGCCGTGCTGCCGCTGGAGGCAGGCTTTGTCACGGCTGATCTGTGCGTCATCAGCGAGCAGGACATTTTGGGTGATCGCCTGGTCAAGACCCGCAAGAAGGTCAAGGCCGAGAATTTCCTGACCGAGCTTTCCAGCCTGAGCGCCGGTGATCTGGTGGTGCATGTCGATCATGGCATCGCCCGTTTTGTCGGCCTGAAAACCATCACGGCGCTGGATGCGCCGCATGATTGCCTCGAATTGCACTATGCAGAGGGCAACAGGCTGTTTCTGCCGGTGGAAAACCTCGAATTGCTGTCGCGCTATGGCGCGGATGGCTCGGAGGCAACGCTTGACCGGCTCGGCGGGGCGGGGTGGCAGGTGCGCAAGGCCCGGCTGAAAAAGCGCATTCTCGAAATGGCGGCGGGCCTGATCAAGCTTGCGGCCCAGCGCTTTACCAAGGAAGCACCGCGTCTGCTGCCGGAGGAAACCCTCTATCAGGAATTCTGCGCGCGCTTTCCCTATGACGAAACCGAAGACGAAGCCACGGCGATTGCGGCGACGCTGGATGATCTGGCGGCCGGCCGCCCGATGGATCGCCTGGTTTGCGGCGATGTCGGCTTTGGCAAAACCGAAGTGGCATTACGTGCCGCCTTTGTCGCCGCCATGGCCGGCAAGCAAGTGGCTGTGGTGGTGCCAACCACCCTGCTGGCGCGCCAGCATTTCCGCACCTTCGTGCAGCGCTTTGCCAATCTGCCGCTGCGGCTGGGCACGCTGTCACGCATGGTGTCCGCCGCTGACCAGAAGGCCACCCGTGCCGGGCTGGCCGATGGTACGGTTGATATTGTGGTCGGCACCCATGCCTTGCTCGGCAAGGCTATTGAGTTCAAAGACCTGGGCCTCGTCATCGTCGATGAGGAGCAGCATTTTGGCGTCGGCCACAAGGAACGGCTGAAAGCGTTGCGCGCCGAAGTGCATGTGCTGACTTTGTCGGCGACGCCCATTCCGCGCACCTTGCAACTGGCGCTCACCGGCGTGCGCGAACTCTCGCTCATTACCACGCCGCCGGTCGATCGCCTGGCGGTGCGTTCGCTCATCACCCCCTTTGACGATCTCACTGTGCGCGAGGCCCTGCTGCGCGAGCGCTATCGCGGTGGCCAGAGCTTTTTTGTCTGCCCACGCATTGAAGACCTCGACGATGCCGCCGCCTTCCTGCGCCAGCACGTGCCGGAGGTTAAATTCACGCTGTGCCACGGGCAGATGGCCGCCTCCGAGCTGGAGGAGAAAATGTCGGCCTTTTATGACGGCACCTATGATGTGCTGCTGGCGACCGCCATCGTGGAATCCGGGCTTGATATTCCGCGCGCCAATACGCTGATCGTCTATCGGGCCGACATGTTTGGTCTGGCGCAGCTCTATCAGTTGCGCGGGCGGGTGGGGCGCTCGAAATTGCGCGCCTATGCCTTGTTTACCACGCCTGCCAACAAGCCCTTTACCCCGCAAGCCGAAAAGCGCCTGCATGTGTTGCAGTCGCTCGACACGCTTGGTGCCGGCTTTCAATTGGCGAGCCACGACCTCGACATTCGTGGTGCAGGCAATCTGCTCGGCGATGAGCAATCCGGCCATATCCGCGAGGTCGGCTATGAACTCTACCAGCAGATGCTGACCGATGCCGTGGCGGCGCTGAAAGCAGGCGGGGATGAACCGCTGGACGAGGCATGGTCGCCTGCCATAACGCTCGGCACGCCGGTTACCATCCCGGAAAGCTATGTGTCCGACCTGGCGGTGCGCCTCACGCTCTACAAGCGACTGGCGGCGCTGGAGACAGATGCCGATATCGAGAGTATCGGCGCGGAAATGATTGACCGCTTCGGGCCGCTGCCGCCGGAGGTCAATGACCTGTTGCAGGTCATGGCAATCAAGGCTCTGTGCCGACGCGCCCATATTGCCAAGCTTGATGCTGGCCCCAAGGGCGTGATCATCGCCTTCCGCGACAATGCCTTCGCCAATCCCACCGGCCTGGTGCGCTATATCAGCCAGCAGGGTTCGGAGGCCAAAGTGCGCCAGGACATGAAAATTGTCTTCATCCGTGACTTCAGCAAGAAGGCGCAACGGCTTGTGGGAACCAGGAAACTCCTGACAGAGCTGGTCGATCTGGCAGAGCGCCGCAAAGCGGCATGAAAAAACCCGGAGGTCTTTGGAGACCTTCGGGTTGCTTTTTTTGCTTCGCATCATGCCAGCACGGGGCAAGAATCGCTTCGCCCCGTCCTTAAGCTGATGCGTCAGGCGGTTAGCGTGAATAGAACTCGATCACCAGATTGGGTTCCATCGAAACCGGGTAGGGCACCTCGGTCGGGCCGGGAATGCGGGTCAATTTGACGTTCATCTTGCCGGTGTCCGCCTCGATGTAATCGGGCACATCGCGTTCGGCGAGGCTCTGGGCCTCCATCACCACGATCATCTGGCGTGAGGCTTCCTTGACCTCGACCACATCGCCGACCTTGACTTGCGCCGAGGCGATGTTGACGCGGCGGCCATTGACACGCACGTGGCCGTGATTGACGAACTGGCGCGCCGCAAACACGGTGGCGACAAATTTCGCGCGGTAAACCACAGTATCGAGGCGACGCTCCAGCAAACCAACGAGGTTCGCGCCGCTGTCACCCTTCATCCGCACCGCTTCTTCATAGTAGCGGCGGAATTGCTTCTCGGAAATATTGCCGTAATAGCCCTTCAGCTTCTGCTTGGCGCGGAGCTGGGTGCCGTAATCGGACATTTTGCCCTTGCGGCGCTGGCCATGCTGGCCGGGGCCGTATTCGCGGCGGTTGACCGGGCTTTTCGGACGGCCCCAGATGTTCTGGCCCATACGCCGGTCGATTTTATGCTTCGCATTGATGCGTTTCGTCATCGCAGTTCCTCTGAGTCAAGACGCTTGTAACAAGCGAGGAACGCGCCCTCCTCTGTCTGCCGCTGTTTCCAGAAACAAACCGACAGGCGGAACTGATCCACCACGGGTGCGTCAAACAAAAAGCGCCCGTCACCGGGCGTTTTTCGCTGGCCGTTTGTTAGGGGCATTGTGGCGCCTTGTCAAATCAGGGAGCGAATTTCCGGCGCTTTCTCGCCCATCCCTTCATCTGCATAGGTACCCTTGCAAGCCAGCAATGGACAGGTTGAAGCTTTTGTCGCACATGAATCATGTCCGGAATTTTCCGGAAATCACCTTCTGACGCAGGAACTCCCGATGGCTGATCCCCATATCGCTCAAAAAATGCCATTCAAGGTCGATGTTGAAGCTGGCAAGACCTATTACTGGTGCGCCTGTGGCCAATCGAAGAACCAGCCGTTCTGCGATGGCTCGCACAAGGGTTCGACCTTCACCCCGATGGCCTACACGCCCGAAAAAGAAGGGGCCGCCTATTTCTGTGGTTGCAAGCACACCGGCAATGCGCCGCTCTGCGACGGCTCGCACGCCAAGCTTTGATGCCGCGCCAAGGCTGATTTTGCCAAAGCCCGCCTCGCCTGTTAAGGGCGGGGCGTTGTCTTTTGTCGCCAATTCATGAAGTGCCATGCCCGACCTGCTGCTTGAACTGTTCTCCGAGGAAATTCCGGCACGCATGCAGGCAGACGCCGCCAAGGAACTGCAAGCTCGTGTCACGGGCGCGCTGGTTGATGCAGGGCTCACCTATGAGGGGGCGGTTGCCCATGTCACGCCGCGACGCCTCGCACTGCATGTCTCGGGATTGCCGGTCCGCCAGCCTGATCGCAGCGAAGAGCGCAAGGGCCCGCGGGTCGGTGCGCCCGAGGCGGCGCTGGCGGGTTTCCTGAAAAGCGCCGGGCTCGAATCCATAGCGCAAGCCAAAATTGAAACTGACCCGAAAAAGGGCGAGTTTTATGTCGCCGTCACCAAAGTTGTCGGCAAGCCCGCTCTTGATGTGCTGGCCGCTTTGCTGCCGGGCCTGATCAAAACCTTCCCCTGGCCGAAATCGATGCGCTGGGGCGCAGCCTCGGCCTTGCCGGATGCGCCGACCTGGGTGCGGCCCTTGCATTCGATTGTCTGCACGTTCGGGCCGGAAACGTCCGAGCCCGATATTGTCCCGTTCAATGTCGGCGCTATCCAATCCGGCAATGTCTCGCGCGGCCACCGTTTCATGGCCCCCGAAACCTTCAGCGTGCGGCGATATGAGGATTACACCGCATCGCTGACCAGAGCCCGCGTCGTGCTCGATGCGGCGCGGCGGCGCGATATCATCCTGCATGATGCGCGCGATCTCGCCTTTGCGCAGGGGCTGGAACTGGTTGAGGACGAGGGCCTGCTGCATGAAGTCGGCGGGCTGGTGGAATGGCCGGTGACGCTGATGGGCAGTTTCGATGCGGCGTTTCTGGCCGTGCCGGATGAGGCGATCCGCGCGACGATCCGCGCCAACCAGAAATGCTTCGTGTTGCGCGATCCCAAAACCGGTCGCCTGGCCAATCGCTTCATTCTGGTTGCCAATATCATCGCCAGCGATGGCGGCAAGGCCATTGTTGCGGGCAATGAAAGGGTGGTGCGGGCACGTCTGTCGGATGCGAAGTTTTTCTTCGAGTCAGACCTGAAGATACCGCTGCATGACCGTCTTCTGAAACTTGAAACCATCATTTTCCAGGAAAAGCTCGGCACGCAGGCCGCGCGGGTCAAAAGGCTGGTGGCCCTGAGCCAGATACTTGCGCCGCTGGTCGGCGCAGACCCCGCCAAAGCGGCGCGTGCCGCGCTGCTCGCCAAGGCTGATCTCGTCAGCGAAATGGTTGGCGAATTTCCCGAATTGCAGGGCATCATGGGCGCGCGCTACGGCGCGGCGGGGGCGGGGGATGCGGTGCCAGTCGCGCCGGTGTCCATCGCCGTGGCTCTGGCGGACAAACTCGATGTGCTCTGCGGCTTCTGGGCGATTGGTGAAAAGCCGACGGGCAGCAAAGACCCCTATGCCCTGCGCCGCGCCGCGCTGGGGGTGATTCGCATTCTCATCGAGAACAGGCTGAGCCTGAAACTGCACCCGCTGATCAAGACTCATGCCGATGCCATCATCGCCGCGCGCGGACTTGAAGCCCAGGCGGGCCTCAGCGATGACCTTATCGGGTTTTTCCATGACCGGCTGAAAGTCTATCTGAAAGAGCGCGGCTGCCCGCCTGATGTCGCAGGCGCCTTGTTTGATGCCTCCAACGAGGATGATTTGAAACTCATGGCCGATCTAGCCCAGACCCTCACCGCGTTTCTTGGTACCGACGATGGCCGGAACCTGCTCGCGGGCTATCGCCGCGCCGCCAACATCCTGAAGGCCGAAGAAAAGAAAGATGGGCCGAGCGCATTTGACGCCCTGCACGCGCCGAGCCTGCGTGTCGAGCCGGAAGAAGACCAACTTGCCGCGGCGATCGCGCGCGCCCGCGATGCCGTGCCAGAAGCGCTGAAGGCGGGTGATTACGATGCCGCCATGCGGGCGCTGGCGCGGTTGCGTCCACCGGTCGATGCGTTTTTCGTCGCTGTCACCGTCAATGACGCCAACCCGCGCGTGCGCATCAACCGCCTGCAATTGCTCAATGAATTGCGGGTGGTGATGAATGGCGTCGCGCATTTTTCCAGGATCGCGGGATAAAACTGCCGACCTGATGACCGCGGCTTGATCACCCGGACTTGGGCCATGCGCGAGCGTCGCTGCGCCCGCAAGGCCTGATCGCATCAACGCTGACGAGCGTGGCTCAAGCCTGATCGGCGCTGTCAAAATCGTCAGGTGGCAGCGCGGCGATGGCGCGCGAGGCATCTGAGGCATATTGCCTTTTGGCCATGACAAAGACGATGGCCGCCGTCGTCAGCATGAACAGCCATGGATTGACGAACCAGCCAATATAGGCGAGCGCGAAGAAAAATGCCCGCTGGCCGCGCGAAAAATGCCGCGCCGCGGAAATATTCATCTGCGCGGTGCGCCAGGCGACCAGGCGGCGCGCAGCGACATCGCCGCCGGTGAGAGGCGGGGTCGCGCCGAGCAGCACGGTCGCGAAATTGAACAACCGGTAAGACCAGGAGAATTTGAAGAAGGCGTAGCCGAAAATGACGGCCAGCCCAATGACCTTGAATTCCCACAGGGCGCGCGTGGTCTCTTGCGCAAAGGGTAAATCGCTGAAAAGCTTGAGCGCGCTGTCGGTGCTGCGCAGCAGAGCTGCCGACGTGCCAAAGGCGATAATTGAAGTCGAGGCGAAAAACGCCGTGCCGTTTTGCAGGCTGGCCATGATCGAGCTGTCAACAATGCGCACATCGCGGCGGCTCATTTCTGCCATCCAGCGGATGCGATAGTCATCAATGGCGCGGTTGAGCCCGTGCACGCCGAGCAGCCCTTGCTCAACTACCACATGGTAGGCCCACCAGGAGATGATGAAAAACCCCAGACCCAAATAATCGGCAGTGGCAAAGCCCGACATTACCGTCCGTCCTCATGGCAGCAAGCTGGCAGATTGATCGCGCTTGTCCTGGCCGAATCGTCCGCCGGATTCACACTAAGCCACCGCGATGGTCCAGCCCGACTGCGCAGCCTAGAAGCGCAGCAGGTTTTTCACGAGATTGTTGAGGAAGTCTACATCCTTGCCGGTTGTCGGCGTCGTGCGCGTTTCAAAATCGAAAACCTTGCCATCCTTCATGCCGTAATTGCCGGTGTGGGTGACATTATGATTCTTGTCGAAATAGACCGCAAAAACCCGTTGGTCGACAATCTGTGGCTTCATGAATGCCACCGAGCGAACAGTCTTCTGGCTGATGTAATACCAGGAACCGCCGCCAACCGTCGAGGTTGTGGTCGGGTCGCCCATCACTGCCAGCACCTGGGCCGCCGACTCGCCGGGCTTGATTTGCGAAATGGTCGTTTGATCCATGACATAGCCATGCACCACCGTGCCATCAAAGGACGAGCACGCGGCCAATCCGGAGGCCAGCACGGCCAAAGCCAGCAAGGGCCGGAATTTTCGTAAACCTGGACGCATGTTTGCAGACCGGAAAGGCTCACCCGAAACTTGACGCATCTTCAGCCTCTCCGGCAATTTTATAACCCCTACGGCACTGCACCGTGGCATCGATCAGTTCCTGAACGCTTGCGTAACCCTGCGATTGCGATAAATCAAGCAGGGGCTTGGCGTGTCGCGTCGCCCAGGTGCCCGCGTGGCAGCGCAACCCCTTGATCGTGATACCCATGTTTGACCAACTTTTCCGCAAATCACGCAACAGGCCGCTTATCGATGCGCTTCACGGCGAGATCGTGACCGCCTCCCGACAAAAAGTGTTTTTCACGGATTTTGCTGTGCCCGATACTTTTGAGGGCCGCTTTGAACTGATGACGTTGAACGGGGGCATTTTATTGCGGCAGTTGCAGGCGTGGCCGCAACCGGGGCCGCAAATCGCCCAGGACGTGGTTGATCGCCTGTTCAAGGGCTTTGATGGGGCTTTGCGTGAGAGCGGGGTCGGCGATCTTGCCGTCGCCCGCAAAATGAAAACGCTGGCGGAAGCCTTTTTGGGGCGCAACCAGGCCTATGATACGGCATTGAGGGCTGACGATCCCGATGCGTTGCGTGCCGTTCTGGCCCGCAACATCGTTGCGCTGCCGCTTAACCAGGTCCTCCTGCTCGATCTGGTCGCTGGCTACACGCTTGCCAAGCACCGCCGTCACTGATGATGATTGTGAGGAGGGCTGCGAGGCTGCCGA
>DAICZI010000400.1 GCA_027311205.1 Beijerinckiaceae bacterium
CGCTCGATATTCAAAAAGCGCTTTGTGACAACGCCGTTCCTGTCGTGGCCCATGTTGGCCTGATCCCCAGCCAAGCCACGTGGACGGGCGGTTTCAAGGCGGTCGGCAAGTCCGCTGAAAGCGCCAAAATGGTCTGGGATCATGTCAAAAGACTGGAGACGATCGGCTGCTTTGGCGCGGAACTCGAAGTCGTTCCTGATCGCATCGCCGAGGTCATCAGCCGCAACACGCCGCTCATCATGCTGGGCATGGGCGCCGGGCCGGGCGCGGACGCGCAATATCTTTTTGCCGAGGACGTTCTCGGCCATACCGCCGGCCACAAGCCGCGCCACGCCAAGACGTATCGCAACTTCGATGCGGAATTTGTCCGACTGCAACATGAGCGCATCAGCGCCTTCCGCGAATTCACCGCAGACGTGGCGACCGGTGCCTATCCGGCCGAAGATCACACGGTGGCGGTGGCGGAGGACGAATTCAACCGCTTTCTCGCCCTCGTCAAGTGACCTTGTCCCTTCCAAGATAAACTTTATGCCATGACCAATTTGCAACAATTCTCAGGGCAGTCAATCCATAAAAACTCTGATTATGGTCTTTGCCGCTGCCAACCCTTGCAAAATATCGGCACACTCCAGGCAAGACGAATACACTCTTGCGTGAAGGCTTTTCGCCCTTCAAAGATGTAATTCAAACGGCAAACTCAATTTCTATGAGGGCTGAAGCGTATGACCATTGCTGTATTCGCGAACCTCTTCGTCGCTTTTCACCTCTCAGCATGGGCCTTGCCGGGCAATACGGCCATCTTTCATGTGACGGATCCATTGGTGCGCCCTGCCAGGCCCGCTCGAGCGCGCCAGCCTCCGCAGGCTAATGGCCAGTTTGAAATGGAGTTTCCCGCTATTGACGCATTGCCCAATCCACGGCTCACGCCGGGCGCGCTCAACCCTGCCGTGACCCGCTCGACTTTGCCTGTCACGATCTGCCGCCCAAAGAGCGGCTATACCAAGACGCTCCGCCCCACTGAGCGCTATACCGAAAACCTCAAGCGTGACGGTATCCGCCAGTACAATTATCCGCGCCAGATGGGTGCCGACGCCTATCGGCTGCGCGAATACGAAGAGGATCATCTGGTGCCGCTGGAATTGGGTGGTAGCCCCGCCAGCCCGTTAAATCTTTGGCCAGAACCGCATCACGTGATGGGTTGGTGGGGTTCCCACGCCAAGGATCGACTGGAAAACCGCCTGCATGCCCTGGTCTGTGATGGCCGGATTGGCCTCGCGCAGGCCCAGCGCGAGATCGCCTATAACTGGATCGCGGCTTTTAAGAAATACATCGGGCCGACGCCGGGCCGTCAGCCGCGCAAACGCCTTATGTCATATTCAGGGATTGCGCCTGCGCCAGTTGGCCATATCGTGTTTCCGGCAGCCATATTGGCCCGCTTCGCCAATCAATCGCCCGGAAGGGCCCGCTTGCGCACCTGCGCCGCCCAATACGAGATCAACAAGGTGAACCATGCCAATGGTGGATTGAAATGGACCCAACGCGGCGGCGGCTATTACAGCCTTTGCAACAAGCGCCTGAAAATGGAATAAGATAATTCCATGAGCAAAAATTGTTCAGGGACGGGATACCGACGGTTCCGCCCTTGGACGATCGGCTCAACTTGTGAAGACACCACACCGGTGCCGTCGGCTTGCCGGGCCTCAACAGTAGGGGCCGCGGCTATTGATCCCTGCCCAGGTGCCCCCAATCGCAAAGGTGAAGAAAACGATCCAGAATACGGCGTCAAGGGCAGGCCCCTCAAGCCAAGCGTGAAGTCTGTGTAGCCTGGGCAGGACATAGGCATTAAAGGGCGGTATGATGTAGCTCTTGACGAAGGCATCAGCGATCCGGTCGATGATGGGTGAGATATCATAATTCAGGACTTGCCAGATCTGATGCAGCAGCATCGTCAGGATGTGTTCCATGGTCAAATTCCTTTCGATTTGAGCTGGGCCCTCTCATCTGGACGGGTGGAACCTCGCGGCGCCTGCGCCCTCACCCTGACTCTCCAGCCTGGGGCGCACTTTCTGCCCTGAGCTGATTGAAGCGTTGCGCGCGGCATGCCCGGCGACATCGCCGCTCTCATGCAAAAAATGCAGCATACAGACCGAACCAGCCGAGCGGCTGGTAAGGGCTGTTCGCGCACCGGGCGGCGGAAACAAGGCGTGCCGAAACGCGTGAGCATAGCGACGCCAGCCTTGCTGGCGGCACGCGGGACGAACCGCCACGCCGCACGGTTATATGGGCCTTGGCCAAAATCGCCATCAGGGCGCTGCGATTTTCCTGG
>DAICZI010000401.1 GCA_027311205.1 Beijerinckiaceae bacterium
CTTCTTCAACCTTGCGCAATTCGGTACGCATCTCGCTGCGGCGGGATTTGTTGACCGCGGTGCGGTGAGAGATTTTGCGGACGGCTTTTTTTGCCGACGACGTATTCGCCATATTGACCTCGGGGTGCTGACGGCCTTGACGGGCCAATGGAGCGCTGATCAGGGCGCAGGAAACCAACTCGCCCGCATGAGCGGGAGATATGGCACGCTTCAACCATGAAACGAGGCCAAGGTCAATTGTTGATGCGCGCGCGCTTGAAATTGTTACAGCAAGGCCGCACAAGGAATCCGTCGAAAGGAGCGGGAGGCACCATGCGCTCAGTCATACTGGTTTTTGTCGGGGCAGGGATCGGCGGCGCGTTGCGCCAGATCACCAATGTCACCTGGATGCGCCTTGTTGGCCCCAATGCCAATTTTCCTTTCGCCACCTTCACCTGCAATGTGCTAGGCTCCTTCGTCATGGGCCTGCTCATTGCGTTCTTTGCGTTCCGCAGCAGCGCGGCTTGGTCGACAGATACCAAACTGTTCATGACCACCGGTATTTTGGGAGGTTACACCACCTTCTCAACCTTCTCGCTGGATGTCGCCTTCCTCTTTGAGCGCCATCAAAGCCTCATGGCGCTGTTTTATGTGACGGCGTCGGTTATGATTTCGATCCTGGCGCTGTTTGCCGGATTGACCCTTGTCAGGATGATTTCGTGAGTGTTTCGCATTTGATTGTCAGCGCGGATGAAGACGGCATGCGGCTCGACCGCTGGTTCAAGCGGCGGTTGCCGACGCTGTCGCTCTCGCATCTCAACAAAATTGTGCGCAAGGGCGAAGTGAGGGTCGATGGCAAGCGCTGCACCACCGCAACGCGCCTGACGGCAGACGCCTCCGTGCGGGTTCCGCCTCTGGAACTGGCCGATTCCGTCGGTGCCCCCAACATCCTCAAGTCGGCCCCATCCGAAGCTCGTTCACTGTCAGATTTGCGGGCGCTGAAAGACATGACGCTGTTTGAGGACGCGCATGTTCTGGTGCTGAACAAACCTTACGGGCTGGCGGTGCAGGGTGGCTCGGGCATGAAACACCATATTGATGGCATGTTGTCTGCCCTGACGCGGCCCGACGGCACAAGGCCGCATCTGGTGCACCGGCTCGACCGTGACACCAGCGGGGTGCTGCTGGTCGCCAAAACCCGGAAAATTGCCGCCGATCTTGGTGAGGCATTTCGTGGTCGCCTGGCGCGCAAGATTTACTGGGCGGGGGTGGCCGGTGTGCCACGCCCGGCGCAGGGCCGCATTTCGCTGTTTCTCGCCAAGGGCGAGGGCATGGGCGAGGTGCGTGGTGCCAAGCGGCCCTATAGTGCGAGCCTCGAAAAAATGCGCGTCGCGCAGCATGGCGAGGCCGAAGCGCAACATTCAGTGACCTATTATGCCGTGGTCGAGAAGGCCGCGCCGCAACTGGCCTGGCTGTCGATGAAGCCGGTGACAGGGCGCACGCATCAATTGCGCGCCCATGCCGAGGCGATTGGCCATCCGATTCTGGGTGATCCCAAATATGGCGGGCCGTTTGATGCCCATCATCCCGACCCGATGGCGGCGCTGCCGGCGACGATCGAGCGCAAGCTGCATTTGCTGGCGCGCCGCCTGATTCTGCCACATCCGCGCGGCGGCATGATCGATGTGACCGCGCCGCTGCCGCCGCACATGCAAAAGACCTTTGATCTGTTTGGCTTTGACATCGGCCAGCGCGATCCGATTTTTGATGCCCCCGAATGAGTGACTACCAGCCACCAGACCCCTATGCGCTGACGCGTCGCGAACAGGCACGGGTTTTACCCAAGCGCTTTTACAAGCAGGTAGCGACGGGCGAGCATGCGGCCGGGCATGTGATCCTGCTCGATGGCAAGCCCGCCAAACGCCCCGATGGTGCGGTGCTGGCCCTGCAAGATGTTGCCTTGGCCAGGCTGCTCGCCGAAGAATGGGCGGCGCAGGGCGCGTTGATTGATCTGGTCACGATGCCGCTCACCAAACTGGCCATGCCCGCGCTGGCAGCTCTGCCGGCCCAGCGGTTGCAATGGCATGACGAGATCGTGAATTATGCCGGGAGTGACCTCGTCTGCTACCGCGCCGAGCACCCGGCGATGCTGATCGAATTGCAGGCGCGCCACTGGGATGGCGTCGTGCACTGGGCCCGTACGCAGCTTCAAGCCCCGTTTGAGGTGACCTCCGGCATCAGCGCCGTGATCCAGCCCGCTGCGGCGCTGGCCAGGGTTCGTGAAGCTCTTGGCCCTTTCAGGGATGAGCCAACGGCCTTGCGGCTCGCGGCGCTGAACACCATGAC
>DAICZI010000402.1 GCA_027311205.1 Beijerinckiaceae bacterium
ATATAGGCCCAGATGTTATGCGAGAACCATCCCGCGGCAATCAGACGAATATTGCCGACTGAAAACCTCTGTGTCTGGATAAAGCGCATGTGGGCCGAATCATTGGCCTCAATGCTGGCTTCCGAAAGGTTCAGGGCCGAAACCGCGCCGCGCAACTCGCTCCAAACTCGAGGATCGGCAAGGCAGGCCGCATCGCGTCGCAAGTCAACAGTGTTGCGGGCGGTGACCAATGTCCAGATTCCGAGACCATGAGGCCCATTTGAACCCTGGCCGACCAGGAGAGCCGCGGCTGGAGTGATGACGCTGGCCGCGGGGCGCGGAGTCAGGCCCGTCAGGATATGCTTGGTGCCCCTCGAAAGTCCGAACCACAGGGCCTCGCGCCAGAGCCCGAAGGATGGAAGGTGCAGGTGCGGCAACCAGGCGGCAGAGAACCAGCCATAACCACTGCCTGTCCTATATTTCCACGAGGCTTCCAGCGCGTGATCAGTGCCCTGCGCATAGATGATTTCAGCTGGCGCAGGCTTCACCGGAGCCGCAGGTGCCGCTTTAGTCCCGGCGCTGACCTTGGTGCCAACAAAACTGGTCGAACCGATGGCGCAGCGCGCCGGGAAATTACGCTCAAGGGCGATGCGCGCCACGTTTTGTTTCGCGAATTCTGAAAGTGGTTGCCGCTTTTGGATGCGTCCAGATGAATCATGCTGCGCGGGCCATGCCTTGTTCAATTGCGCAGCGTCGATGCCCGCCTCTGCAAGCGTCCGATCATCGAAGGCGCCGCGGGGGCCGACAAGCAGCGCTGGCGCATCGGCATGAGGCGGCACGATGCTGGTCATTTTGAAATCCATGGCGCGATTGGCCGAAACCGCCATGCGCGCCACAATCGTCGCCGCTGCGGCCAAGGTGTTGGGGTCGGTTTTTGGCAGAATCAATTGTGGCGGATGCACCAGCTCTGCATACGGGAAGGCACCCGTCGACGTCACCGCCAGATTGGGCGATAGCGCCACATGGGCGATTTGCGGAATCACCAGCGTCGAGGTGTCAAGCAGCAGAAATCTCTGCCGCGCTTTGGCTTCGTCCATCGGGACGCAGGCCTTTTTCACAAGGCCCGGCAACTGCGCTTCCAGCGAGATTGTGTTGAGGCCCGGTTGCAGCATGCCGAGCGGGAAACTGATCCGCCGGTTTTTGAATGTGGCCCCACTCGAACGCCCAAGGTTGGAGCCCACAGCAATGCGGTTATTCACGCGAATGACGATTTTGGCGTGTGACGACAATCTGGGCGCGTAGCCGCCATTGAGGTCGAGATCGACCTGCGCGGTATCTGCGGGGTAAAAGTCGGACGGCATGATGATGCTGAAGCTGGCGCGAAACATCCGCCCGTTAAATTGCTGGGACATCACGCCCAAATCACTCAGTTTGACGGCGGAACCGCCATTGACGGCATAGCCGGGGAAGGCATGAGCCGCGCGCAGCCCTTCCACCGTGCCTTCAACATCCTTGACGACAGCAAGGCGATTCAACGCATTGTCGATGGCGGCACGGTCCTTGCCCGCCACAACCAGCGTGGGGCGTGCCGTGGCAGTACCGCCCAGCAATTTGATTTCGCCGCCTTCCGCTTGCGGCAGCGGGCCGATGCCGACGATTTGCGCCAGCGCCTGATACGTCCCAACCGCAACATTGATGCCGGCGCCGTCGGCCAGACCGGGGCCAACGTCAACAATCGGCTGCTCAAACCGTCCTCGGATCGCGGTCAATTCCACAGCCTTGAGCGCCTGATCAATGTCCAGGCTTGTGGTGTTGGTGGGCAAAACCATCCTGATCGGCATGCCGCCATGCCGATCCGGTGCGACGGCGGGTAAATCCTTGAGGCGGACGATACCAGGATCACTGCCGGAAAAAATGAAACCGGTCGTGGTTGCGTCAATTTGCGTCCACAATTCGAACGTGGCCTTCAGCGAACAATCGGCCCGATGGCGCTGCGAGACCATAATGGCCAGCGCGTTGAATCCAGGCCGGACAATCTGCGGGGGCACCCTGAAGCGCAGCTTCTTGACCCGATAGGGCGCATTTATCGGCGAGGTGCCAATTTTTATGCCGTTGAGCACGACACTTACCGTCGAGCCCTCCGGAAGATCGGAAATGGCTGACAGGTAGCCAAGCTGGAAGGTTATGCTCTCGGCGGTCTGCTCCTTGGTCAGATAGATCGGCCATTGCGAGGTCGCAATCTCGCCCGCCAGCCGCAGCCCTTGGGCATTGTTTGGCAAATAGCGCAGGGTCTCGGGGGCCTTGGCCGCCTGAACCCCCACTGGATCGCCAAGGGTCTGGGCGT
>DAICZI010000403.1 GCA_027311205.1 Beijerinckiaceae bacterium
TGGCTTGGTTGAGGAATAGGCGCTCATGACAATGCCGAGCACCGTCACGAGAGTCGCGGCGATCGCCACGATCTGCGTCGCCACAGCCGGGCTGACGCGGCCGGTCCACGACAACGTGCCGGTGCTGACCGCCGTCAGCAAGGCCAGCACGATCTTGATGATCATCGCGGTCTTGGGGTCAATGCTCATAGGTGTCTCCATGGTTAAGCCGTCACAGGGGTTTTGAACAATTGGATTTCCGCCGCGCGGCGTCGCACCAGGCCGAGCATCACATGGCCCTGCGCATGGGTGTAGGTGTCGATGCACGCCGCGACCGCGTCCCACGCCTCATGGCGCAGCGCCTGGCCGAGGTGCGTGTTCTGCAGCACACCCGCGCCGCAATTGTGCACCAGGCTGACCAGCGCCGCGAACTGGTTGTCATTGAGCGCGTGGCACGCCGCCAGCACCGCCGCCTCTTCCTCGTAGAGGTCGGAGCGCAGCAGCACCACGGCCATGTCTTCGGTGATGACCATGCCAGGATGCACGGCTCTTGTATGGCCCCAGCCAATCGTCCACGGCCGGCCATGGCTGGCCGGATCGGGATAGGCGTGCAGGCAGAGGTGCTCGAACGTCTTGATCAAGGCGAGGCCGGCGGCATTGATGAAACGGTGCATGGGGTGCCCTTCCTATCGGACAGTTGCTGCGGCTATTGCTGCCGCCAGTGACGACCAGCGGGTTATCAGGCAAGCGAGGAAGGCCAGCCGCTTCATTTCACGGTCGCCGCTGTTTTGGCCGCCACTTCTTCGGCCTGCCGTCTAAGCATAAAATTGGCACGCCGCCGTGCACCCTCAATGACCCGGCCAAGGATTTGCGTCAGTGTCGGCGTGGCATAGACTGCGGGGCTAGTGGGCGTCGCTGCGGTCACCAGCACGCCTTGCGGCCAGAAGAAGTCACCAAGAGCCTCGGTCATATTGGTCATGCCAGCGTCGGTGATGGTGACGCACGCTTGTGTCGGGGAGGCGTCAGTCGATAGTTGCCCGCTGGCGCAGATTTGCCCTGCGAAAGCCGATGTGCTGGCCAAGGCAAGGATAGTGGCGAAAATGATCTGTTTCATGGTTTAATCTCCAACCCAAGTGGTTGCATTGTGAAATACTGGGCAGACGACCGAGCCGCCGCCGGTCAAGGCTGCACCCGCCGTTGCGCAGGCTGTTGCCTGATCTGTGACATAAGCACGGGCACCGATATCTGCCGCAGGAAGCGTGGCGACCGTATAGCCGTTCGTCTGAACAATAGCCGCGTGCAACGTCGCGCTCGTGTCCCCAACGGTGCCGTTGCCAACATCGAGAATACCAACGCCGCCGCGAGACAGGCCCGTATCTGGGGAGGTGACATCCGTCGTGTTATTTGAAAATTGGATCGAATCATTACTGAGCACAGCGATGCCGATGCCAAAAGTTGGGGCCATAAAAAGCAAACGATTTGCGCCGATTCTAAGTGAAAACCCGTTGCCATAGTCGCCTGCAAAAGTAGCGGTAGTGGGTCCGTTCAATATAAGTTTACTTGCTGAAATCGTCCCACTCGTATCACCAGCTATGCCATTGCCAAAATCAATGACGCCAGCAGCGCCGCGGGAGATTCCGGTGTCGGTCGCTCCATACGCGGCGGTTGTGCCGGAGAACGTAAAGACCCCGGATGAATTCAGTTCAAGCCGATATGGAGCAAAACCCGCATTTATAACTGAACCAATTTGCATATATGGATTAGTTGAATTTGCGTAAAGAGAGGCGACTCCCAGTCCGAGGTGGTCACTCAATGTTAATGTTGAAGCCGACGCATTAGCTGGCATGCCGCCAGGAGCGGGCCCGATGGTCTGCCCAAGCGCGGACGCGGAAATCAGGGCGAGAAGAAACAGAAGCTTTTTCATTATTGAACTCCCACAACATAAGTTGACCCTGCTGTGCCAGTGATCCAGATGGCGTCAAGCACCACGTTATCGCCCGCCGCGCAATTGATGGCTTGGCCCGCCGCTAACTGGAATGACGCCGCGGTGCTGGCTGGCGGCGTTGTGCCCGTGCGGTCGAAATAGACATATTCTGTGGCGGCTGACGTATTCTGGATCAGGCAACCAGCTCGGAAATTTGACTTGTGCTGAAATTTGCGGCCGTGAGTGGAAGCGCCAGCTGGTAGACATTGGTCGTTGCCACGGTGCCATAGCTCATGGTCGTGAACGCCAGAGCGCCAGCGCCGGGAGCGCGAACAACAGCAGGAGAGAGACAAGCAGGACTTTCATTGTAACGTCTCCATTTCAGATATTGTCAACC
>DAICZI010000404.1 GCA_027311205.1 Beijerinckiaceae bacterium
GCATGACGGCGGGCCAGTTCGCGCAGGGGCAGGCTGGCCAGATCATCAGCCCGCACATCTTTCAGGGCACCGGCATAGCGACCGATGGGCGTGCGGACGTAATCGCAAATAAAGGCTTCCGGCATGGCGCGCTCCAGGGGCATAGGTTTATTCTGTTCATAACCCGAAGGATTTCCCGCATCAAATGCCATCGCTTGCCCTTTGGCCAGCTTCGCGCCATGCTGCGAACAAAGCGGTGCCCCGAAGCACCACCATGAGGGAGAGAGCCTTGGACAACGTTGTCACCGTCGAAAAACACCCTAGCTGGCACGAACTGACGCTCAACCGTCCCGAGCGCCTGAACGCCTTCACCGCCGCCATGCACAATGGGCTGGCCGACGCCTTTGACGGGATCGAGGCCGATAGCACTTGCCGTGCGGTGTTGCTGACCGGGGCCGGGCGCGGTTTTTGTGCAGGGCAGGATTTGACCGAGCGGATGGATCGCAGCGTGCCGGTCGATCTCGGCGCGACCCTGGACGCCACCTACAACAGGCTGGTGCGGCGCATCAGGTCGCTGGGCAAGCCGGTGATCTGCGCGGTCAATGGCGTCGCTGCGGGGGCCGGGGCCAATGTCGCGCTGGCTTGCGACATTGTGCTGGCGGCGCGCTCGGCCCGCTTCATTCAGGCCTTCATCAAGATTGGTCTGGTGCCGGATGCAGGCGGCAGTTGGTATTTGCCCCGGCTCGCCGGCCTGGCCCGCGCCAAAGCCATGGCAATGCTGGGCGAGCCGGTCAGCGCCGAAGAGGCGGCGCAATGGGGGCTGATCTGGAAAGTCTATGATGACGAAGCCCTGATGCCGGAAGCGCGCCGCATGACGGCGCATCTGGCAAGCCAGCCGACGCAGGCGCTGGCGCTCATGAAGCGGCAGTTCGAGGCGTCCGAAACCAACACGCTGGACCAGCAGCTGGATCTGGAATGTGAATTGCAGCGTCGGGCTGGCACAACGCCCGATAATCTTGAGGGCGTGCGCGCCTTCATCGAAAAGCGCGCCCCGAAATTCACCGGGATGCCATGACATGAGCGGCCACGACGAGCGTCAGACGCTGGCGACCCGTGCTGCCGCTGCCATGTGGGCACGCGATGACGCGGCGCGCCACCTTGGCATGGAATTGCGTGCCATGGCACCGGGCGAAGCCAGTCTTGCCATGAAGGTTGCAGCTTTCATGCTCAACGGCCATGAGATCTGCCATGGCGGCTATATTTTCACGCTGGCTGACACAGCCTTTGCCTATGCCTGCAACTGGTCGGGCGAAACCACGGTGGCCATGCACGCCGACATCAATTTTCTGAAGCCGGGCCGCCTAGGCGATGAACTCGTCGCCACCGCCCGGCACAGGGCTGGCGAGGGCCGCTCCGGCGTCTATGATGTCGTTGTGGAGCGCGGCAGCGACGTGCTGGCGGTGTTTCGCGGCCTGTCGCGGCGCACTGGCGGCTCGTTCCTTGGGGAGGACGCATGAAGGTGGAGGTTTACGAGCCCATCGAGCGCGCCTCGCGCGACGAGATTGAGGCGCTGCAACTCAAGCGCCTGAAAGCGACACTGGAGCACGCCTATGCCCATGTCGCGCCCTGGCAGGCCAAATGCCGGAAGGCCGGTGTGCATCCTGACGATGTCCGGGTGGCGGCCGATCTGGCGAAATTCCCCTTCACCGAAAAGAGCGATCTGCGCGATCATTATCCCTTCGGGCTGATGGCGGTGCCGCGTGACAGGATTGCCCGGATTCATGGCTCATCGGGCTCGACCGGCAAGCCGATCGTCGTCGGCTACACGCTGGATGATATTGCTACCTGGGCCCATCTCATGGCCCGCTCGATTCATGCCGCGGGCGTGCGGCCCGGCATGATGGTGCATGTCGCCTATGGCTATGGCCTGTTTACCGGCGGGCTCGGCGCGCATTATGGCGCGGAAAAGCTGGGCTGCACCGTCATTCCGATGTCGGGCGGCATGACCGAACGGCAGGTGCAGCTCATACAGGATTTTCGCCCCGATGCCATCATGGTGACGCCGAGCTATATGCTGGCTTTGCTTGATGGCTTCGTCAAAGCCGGGCTTGATCCGCGCGCCACACCGCTGCGGTTTGGCATTTTCGGCGCTGAGCCGTGGACGCAGGCGATGCGCGCCGAGATCGAGGGCACGTTCGCACTCTACGCCACCGACATTTATGGCCTGTCGGAAGTGATGGGGCCGGGGGTTGCGCAGGAGTGCATCGAATCGAAAGATGGCCTGCATATATGGGAAGATCATTTCCTGCCCGAAATT
>DAICZI010000405.1 GCA_027311205.1 Beijerinckiaceae bacterium
CATTTATCCAGGACATCAAGGCCACGCATCTGACGTTCTATTCCGACCCGACCGCCGCGATATTCCAGACCCTGCGCGAGAAGGACAAACTCGTGGGCCTGCCCGCCACCGTGCTGGTTGATCCCCATGGCTGCGAACTCGGCCTGATGGAAGGCCCCGCCAAATGGGATTCCAGCGCGGCCCTTGCCCTCATCAAGGCAGCGGAGGGGGCCTGAGCGGCACCAGGGCCAACTGCATAGCAGAGCGTGACACCGTAATTGATCTGGCCTTTGGGCGCTGTTTCATCAAGACCGAATTGACAGGCCCCGACCTCGCCGGTGGCCCGGTTGATCTTGTAGATTCGGTTCAAATTGGTCTGCGGCGGAGCCAAAAACTGATAGGTTCCGGCCTCCGCATCGGCCAGGCCGGCGACCATGGCAAGAAAGAGCACTCATCCGCGCCAAAGGGCGGGACGACGCGAAGCTTGACGTTGCATAGTGCTGGCTCCTGGCTCTGGCCTAGTCCGCGTCATCATCCAGACGATCATGACCCAAGCTTGTCCCTGACAACGCGCGGAGTTTATGGCTTGGCGCTCACAAGTCCACTGGAGAAGGCCGTCTTGCCTTCGCAACCCCCGCTCATTGTGTTTGATCTCGACGGCACCCTGGCTGATACCGCCGATGATCTGATCGCCGCGCTCAACCACGCCCTGGTGCTGGAAGGCGCGGCGCCGGTAGCCCGTAGCGCCGCCCGTCACATGGTGGGCCTGGGAGCGCGCATGCTGATTGCCCGCGGCCTCGCCAGCCAGGGCCGCAGCATCAGCCCGGAGCGTCTCGTAAAGCTGTTCCAAGCTTTTCTGGCCTATGACGTCGGCCATATTGCCGTTCACTCAAAGGTGATTCCATGCGTTCGCGCGGCGCGGGACAATAGGGCGGCGCTGGGCTTTGGCTTTGCAGTTTGCACCAATAAAGATGAGGCCGCCTCGGGCAACTTGCGCGACACGCTCGGCCTTGCCGATGATTTTCACGTCATTTGCGGCCAAGACACTTTCGCATTTTGCAAGCCTGATCCGCGTACCCTGCTGGCGACCATTGCCGCTGCCGGTGGCGACCCCAGAACCAGCATCATGGTGGGCGACAGCCGCGCCGACATCGACACCGCCAAAACTGCCCAGGTACCGGTGATTGCCGTTGATTTCGGCTATGCCGAGCAGCACGTCAGTACCTTTGGCCCGGAGATGGTGATCTCGCATTATGATGCGTTTGCCACAGCGGTGGCGCTGGCCTGAATTAAATTCGCAGACAGCGCAAGCGTGCGCCAATCCGGGCTGGTGGCACGCCACACTGAACACCGCGCACCTAACCTGACGCGGCTGGGCAGGCTGCGGCCCTAATTTATCTATGATGATTGCCTCCGGGGGAATCCCCCGGAGGCGCACTCTTGATCACGCGATGACGCAGGATCACGCGATGACGCAAATCAACCGCCTGAGAACACTTGTTCGATCTGGCCGATGTGGACCATGCAGGCATTCATGTGGTGCCCATCCATCGCCGTTTTGGCCATCGCCAATTCCTTCATGGCATTGGTACGATTGGCATCATGGGGCATGTGCGCCAGCATGTTGCTGAACATGCGCACCGCCGTGCCGCAATCCATCGCCACGGCGCGGGATTGAGCATGAGCAGGGGCCACTGCCAACATGGCAGCGCCCATTGCAGTTGCGATAATATACTTTTTCATCGTTCAACACTCCATTTTGGTTTATGGTGTCACTTGCGCAGGACGCAACGCCTTGATCGCATTTGCTACTTTGGAAAATAGTACTTTGCAAGTGACAATTATTTCTTGCCGGATATTTTAATTTTTACAATCTAAAAACTTCAAACTAACATCAATGTGAACGGGATGTTACTTATGCTATGCTCACAATCACAAATGTTTGATTATTTTCTGCGCGCATATAACCATATTGTGATCGTGATTGCTATGCTCCAGCGGCCTGGCGTCGCGCTGGACGCCCCCTTAAACATGTTTCGCAGCCCAACCTTGACAACGGCTGGGCGCAGCCATATCTGAAGCTCGGCTGGCACTCACCATGTGAGAGCGCTAACAGCCGCCAGAACAACCTCAAACAGGATTGTACCCATGAAATTTCGTCCGCTGCACGACCGGGTCGTGGTCAAGCGCCTTGAAGGCGAAGAAAAGTCCAAAGGTGGCATCATCATTCCCGATAACGCCAAGGAAAAGCCGCAAGAGGGCCTGGTCGTCGCCGTTGGCCCGGGTGGCCGCGACGAGGCTGGCAAGCTG
>DAICZI010000406.1 GCA_027311205.1 Beijerinckiaceae bacterium
GGCTTCCGGAGCGAGGCTCATGACGCAGTCCCTATCTTCTCAAGCCTGGCGGCAGCGACTTGTCGCGGGTCTGCTGGCTTTGGGCTGCGTCGCGGCTCTGGCCAGCGCCGCTCTGGCGCAATCCACCGATGAGGAAGGTGCGGCCTATTGGGTGATGCAGCGCCGCCAGCAGCGGGCCTTGCGGGCAACGCATATGCCGCATTTCATAACAGTAGTTCCAACCAGGCATTATCACGCCAGCACAGGCTCGCGGCACGTGCGGCGGTTGCAACACCGCCATATCATCATGATTCGGCCGCATCAGCCGGCCGCGCCGCCCGCCGCGGTGGCGCCAACGCCTGCCGCACCGGCTGTTGCGCCTGATTTCTTTATCGCGGTGCTGGGTAACGGCATGGCCGCCTCGCTGGCCGATGGCTTGCGCCAGGCCTTTCCCGACAAGCCGGACATCGGCATCCTGCCGCAGGTGAAAGCCATTTCGGGCCTGGTGCGCGATGATTATTATAACTGGCCGCAACAAGTTGCGGCGCTGTTGAATGGAACGCAGCATATTGATGCGGCGGTGATGTTTCTGGGCACCGACGATCATCAGCCGATCCGCACTGCCAGCGGGTATGTCAAACCGGATACACCACAATGGACGCAGATGTATCAGGCGCGGGTCACCGCGCTGATGGGGCTGTTTGCGGCCAAACACGTGCCGCTGATCTGGGTCGGGTTGCCGATTGTGCGTTCGCCTCGCCTTGCTGCCGCCTATCTGTCGCTCAATGACATTTACAAGGCGGCGGCGCTCGCCTCCGGCGCGACCTATGTTGATCTTTGGGACGGCTTTGAGGACGACAAAGGCAATTATAACGTGATGGGTCCTGATGCTCAGGGCAATGAAGCACGGTTGCGCAAGTCCGATGGCATTCATTTCACCCCTGAAGGTGCCAACAAGGCGGCGCAATTCCTGCAAGCCTCTATCGACGCCATCTATCAAAAGGCCCGCCCGAATGGGGCGGCTCCCGCCGTGGCCGAGACCGCCCCCGTCCAGCGGCCGCTGATTCCTCCCGCCGCAACTGCCGCGCCGGGCCCACCCGGTATGTCGCCAGTTGCCGCGCCGCATGTAGCCGACGTGCTGATCAATCCAGCGCCCATCCCGGATATTAGCGCGTTGATCGGGCACGAACTTGGCAAGCCCGCACCCAGCGCCAGCATCGAAGCGCGTTTGCTCGCTGCCTTGCCGCAGCCGTTGGTTGCGGCAAAACCCAAAATATCCCTGGGCCCTGCCGCCGGGCCGGTGAGCAGCCTGGAGCCGGCATCATTTGGCAATGAAGCCTTGCTCGGCGACCAGCAAACACCACCGGAACGGGGCTTTGCTGCCGAGCAGGTGTTTGTGGATGGCATGATGGTGCCGCAGGATTTACAAGGCCCACCGCCAAAGACGTGGCCGACGGGCCAGGACCAGAAAGAGGCGCCGCAGCCTTGAGCTTCAGGCCCGTAACGGCCCCCACGTTGGATCCGAGGCGAAATGCGGCGTTGGCACTTTGACGATGCCATGGCCGAAAATATCGCTCATCAGAATATGCGAGCCGGCATTGCCGCCAGGGTCGCGGAAAAACATCACGAACAAGCCATTGGGTGCCCACGTCGGCCCCTCGTTATGAAAGCCTTGGGTGAGAATTTTCTCGCCCGAGCCATCCGGCTTCATGACACCAATGGCAAATTCGCCGCCATGCTGTTTGGTAAAGGCAATGAGATCGCCCTTGGGCGACCAGACCGGCGTTGAATAGCGCCCTTCGCCGAAGGAAATCCGGTTGGCGTCGCCACCCGACGCCGCCATGACATAAATCTGCTGGTTGCCTCCGCGATCCGATTCAAAGACGATTTTGCTGCCATCGGGCGAATAGCAGGGCGAGGCATTGATCGACTGCGAATTGGTAAGCTGCACCGTCTGGCGCGAGCCGCGCTGATAAAGGTAAATGTTGGAAGCGGTGCCTTGCGACAGGGACATCAGTACCGAACGGCCATCAGGCGAAAAGCGCGGCGAAAAGGTCATGCCTGGGAAATTGCCGAGCGTTTCGCGACGCCCTGAATCGACATTGAGCATGGTGACCTTGGGGTGGCCAACCCCGAAAGACATGTAGGCAATCTCATGGGCGTTGGGCGAAAAGCGCGGGGTCACCGCCAGGTCGTCGCCGCGCGTGAGATAGCGCACATTGGCTCCATCCTCGTCCATGATGGCAATGCGCTTGACACGCCGCGTTGCCGGCCCGGTGCCATCGACAAAAGCCA
>DAICZI010000407.1 GCA_027311205.1 Beijerinckiaceae bacterium
GTTCAAAAACCCGAAGCGCCGCTTGCTGACGCTCAATGTGCAGGCCTTCGACACGGCGAAACACCTGGCCTCGCCTCTGGTTGCCGATGCGCTCACCGGCCTTGCTGCGCTCGATGCCGGATTGCGCCGCTACAAGGCCAGCGCCGCGTGGACGGCCAAGGCGCAAGCTGCGAAGGCGGCCTGGTTCGTCACCGCCGCGCGCTATACCAATGCCTCCAACGCCGTGCCGCCGTCCGATTCGCAGGTCATAGGCGCAGTGCAGCGCCAGTCCTTGCCTTCCGATATCGTGGTCGCGGCAGCGGGTGGCCTGCCCGGCGAATTGCACAAGCTCTGGAAGGCCGACGTCGCGCTCGGGTACCATCTCGAATATGGCTTTTCGACCATGGGTTACGAGATTGCCGGCGCGCTTGGAGTCAAGATTGCCGCGCCGCATCGCGATGTCTTTGTCATGCTGGGCGATGGCTCCTACCTGATGATGAATTCCGAAATCGCCACTTCGGTGATGTTGGGCCTGAAACTCATCATCATCCTCAACGACAATGGCGGCTTTGGCTGTATCAACCGCCTGCAACAGGCCACCGGCGGTGCGCCTTTCAACAATCTGCTGCTCGACTCGCGGCAGGTGCAGCCAAACCCGGTCGATTTTGCCCGCCATGCCGAAAGTCTGGGCGCGCTGGCGCTTTCGGCACGCAGTATCGCCGATCTGGAGCAGGCTCTCAAAAAGGCCCGCGCTGCTGATCGCACGGTGGTGATCGTCACCACCACTGACGCGGCGGCCTCCACAGATGCGGGCGGGCATTGGTGGGATGTCGCGGTGCCGGAAGTCTCGACCAGAGACAGTGTGAAAATGGCGCGCAAAGCCTATAAAAACATGACCATGCAGCGTATGCGGCTGGGTGAATGACCCACTCTTGACAACAGGATATGAAACTATGCCCGTGAGAATCGGAGCCAACCCGATTGGCTGGTCAAATGATGATCTGCAGGATATCGGCGGCGAAACCTCGCTCGAAACCTGCCTGAAAGAAGCCCAGGACGTTGGCTTTCAGGGCATGGAGCTTGGCCACAAGTTTCCGCGGGACCCGGCAAGGTTGCTCGACGCCCTCAAGCCCTATGGCATGGCGGTGATCGGCAATTGGTATTCCTGCGAATTGCTGCGGCGCAGCGCCGACGAGGAAATCGCCGCGCTACAGGCGCATTTGCACCTGATGAAGGCGGCGGGTGCCAAGGTGTTCATCATTGCCGAGACCTCGAACGCCATTCACGGCCAGCGCGAAAAGCCGCTGTCGCGCACACCCAGACTTTCCAATGGCGAATGGAAAAGTTTCGGCCAGGCTATGACCAAAGTGGCGGAAGCAGTGCGCGCAGCGGGCCTGCAACTCTCCTATCATCACCACATGGGCACCGTCGTGCAAACCCGTGACGATATCTCCCGCTTCATGGAATCAACCGGCGATGGGGTGCACTTGCTGCTCGATACCGGCCATGCAACCTGGGGCGGCAGCGACCCCGCCGAACTCGCCCGCACCTATCGCGCCCGCATCAGCCATGTGCATTGCAAGGACGTGCGCGCCGATAAAATGGCGCAGGCCAAGCGCGAGGATTGGAGTTTCCTCGACGCGATCCTTGGCAAAGGTGAGGAACTTGGCGTCTATACCGTGCCAGGCGATGGCATGATCAATTACAATGCGGTTTTCGCCGAACTCAAGGGCTATGACGGCTGGGTGGTTCTCGAAGCCGAGCAGGATCCAAAAAAAGCCCCCGCCCTGCCTTACGCCCAAAAAGGCATGGCGCATCTGAAAGCGGCGCTGGCTCAAGCCGGGCTTCTTTGACGGGAAGTTATTGTCCCGCCCGCCTCGACAGACCAACGGCCGCAGCCACCACGGCTGCGACCCTCTTTCCAAAATGTGAAACTCAGCGCCAGCGATTGCGCCAGCCACCGCCGCCGCCACGCACCAAGCGAATGATAATCAGCAGGATGGCGGCACCCAGCGTGGCGTTGATGACCGCCGCGATAAAGCCGATCCCCAGATGAATGCCCAACCGTGGCAGGAGCCAACCGCCAATAAAAGCTCCGATAATGCCGATGATCAGATCGCCAATGAGGCCAAAGCCTGAGCCGCGTACCAATATTCCGGCCAACCAGCCCGCAAGCACGCCAATCACCAGCGTGATCAAAAGGCCCTGATTTGACATATACATGGCGGACGTTCCCTGTTTGAAAGCTGCGGCGCAGCGAACGAACCTTTTGCCAAGGCTC